>JBIKWS010000572.1:0-3514 GCA_044356195.1 Cyanophyceae cyanobacterium | reverse complement strand
TGCCGCGCCTCGTCCAGGAGGATCTCGTCCGCCTCTGCTACGCGGGCGACACCAACAAGAACTACGGCCTGGAGTTCAGCACCGACCTCATCGACTGGACGTATCTGGGCCCGTTCTTCCCGACGAACTCGATCCTGCAATACCTCGACGGTTCGGTGACCAACACGAGCCATCGGCTGTATCGCGCGATCGAACTGCCGGCGAATCCGTAGGGGGGAGAGAACTCTCCACCCAACTCCTCGTTTGCACGTACACGTACGATCGGGCACGTTCTCCACAGCCGTTCGATCGCATGGCCACCATCCGCAACTCCCGGCGCAGGACTCCCGACGACGCCCCCCACCCGTCGCGCGACCTCTCGCCCATCCATGCCACCACGCCCTTCACCTTTCCCGGGTTCCCCTCATGAGCACTGCACCCACCCCCACCGCCGGCACACCCATTCCCCTGACGGCCGCCCCACCCACGCCGCCTGCCAAGACCGAAACCACCGCCGGGAATTACTTCGTCTCCAATTACCCGCCGTTCGGTGCCTGGAAGGCCGAGGACGTCGAAGCCTACCTCGGCGTTCTGGACCAACCACCCCGCCCCGACGTTCCCCTGGGGCTCTACACCCACATCCCGTTTTGCCGGAAGCGCTGCCACTTCTGTTATTTCCGCGTCTACACGGACAAGAACGCCGACGACATCCGCGGCTACCTCGACGCCCTCCTCAGCGAACTGCGCCGCTACGCCGACAAGCCCGTGATCGGCGGTCGCAAGCCGCGCTTCATCTACTTCGGTGGCGGCACCCCGTCCTACCTGTCCCCCGACCAATTGGGATTCCTGACCCGCGGCATGAAGGAACTCCTGCCGTGGGATGAAGCCGAGGAGATCACCTTCGAGGGCGAACCCGGCACCCTGACCGACCACAAGCTCCGCGCGATCCGCGAAATGGGTGTCACCCGACTCAGCCTCGGGATTGAACATTTCGACGACCACATCCTGGAGATCAACGGCCGCGCCCATCGTTCCCGTGAGGTTCAACGTGCCTACGCCTACGCGCGCGAGATCGGCTTTCCGCAGATCAACATCGACCTGATCGCGGGCATGGTGGAGGAAACCGAGGAGAAGTGGCGTGAAGCCATCGCCAAAGCCGTTGCCCTGCAACCCGACTCCGTCACGATCTACCAGATGGAGGTTCCCTACAACACGACCATCTACCAGACGATGAAGGCCGAGGGCCGGCTGGTGGCCCCGGTGGCCGATTGGGAGACCAAGCGCCGCTGGGTGCATGAAGCCTTCGCCGAGTTCGAGAAGGTGGGTTACACGGTCACGAGCACCACCACCGTCGTCCGCGATCCGGAGAAGGTGAAGTTCCAGTACCGCGCGGGGTTGTTCTCGGGGGCCGACCTCCTTTCGATCGGTGTCGCGAGCTTCGGACACCTCTCCGGGGTCCATTACCAGAACCAGCACGACTTCCAGCCCTACCTGAGCGCGGTGAACTCCGGCCGATTGCCCCTGTATCGCGCGCTGCGTCCCACCGCTGAGGAACTCTACACGCGCGAGTTCATGCTCCAACTCAAGCTGGGATCCGTCCGTGCCTCGTCGTTCACGGCCAAGTTCGGCACCGATCCACGCGTCCAGTTTGCCACCCCGCTGGCGACCCTGCGCTCATGGGGTTTCCTGGTGGAGTCCGAGGACCGCATCGGCCTGACTCGCGACGGACTCCTTCAGGTCGATCGCCTATTGCAGGAATTCTTCGACCCGAAGTATCGGAAGGGGCGTTACGCGTGACGGCCGCCCGCGCCGCCGAAGGTGCATTGCTGCACCCCTTGAATGAGTTCTACCGGACCTCCGGCAGGACGCTGCCGCGGCACCATGCAGTCATCGGTGACCAGATCCCCGAACCCGAGCGTTCCCTGCTGGTGCATCACCGCGACATGACCAGCACGCTCGAACAGTTCCACGGGCGTTCGATCCACCTCGAGGTTATCAGCGTTGAGATCCACGGAAACGTCCTCCACCGGCAGGTAGTCCTGCTTCTGGACGAAACCAACCAGGCGGTTGAATTCGGGGCTACCCGCGTCCATCTGGACCGCTTCCCGGAACCGTGGCGGAGCGACATCGTGGCCTCACGACGTCCGTTGGGCGGCATCCTCAACGCCAGCGGCCAACCGTACACCAGCCGTCCCTCCGCATTCCTGCAGGTGGAATCGGACGACTTCCTGCAACGCGCCCTGCGACTCGCTTCGCCGGCCAGCCTCTACGGCCGCCAGAACACCTTGCGTACTCCCGAAGGCCTCGAGATCGCGGAGATCCTCGAAATCCTCCCGCCAGGTCGGAATCGCCAGAACGCTGCTCCAACGGTCACTCCTTAGCCGTCTCCATGCCCCTGGATGACGGAGGATGACTCGCGCAGAGACGGAAAGGCCCACTTCCTCGGCGTCTCCGCCCCTCTGCGCGAGTCATTCTTCGACAGCCTTCAACGCATACGCCGGGTGAGGGCACCCGGCCTACAGCTCCGTGGGGCCTCAGTTCATTGGGCGCTGCAGGCGGCGCATGAACCCGAGAAACGCGAAGTGCCCGGACCGTGAAGACCAGGCACTTCGTCGACATTGAAGAGGAGGGAACGCGAGGTTCGCTCCTCAGGAATGAACCCTGCGAAAGTCGCAGGTCAGGGGGATCAGGCGGCAGCCTTCGGAGCGGCGGCAGCGGCGTTCAGGCGCAGTTGCAGGCGGGAACGCTTGCGCTGGGCGGTTGACTTATGGACCACGCCATCCTTCGAAGCCTTGGCGTAGGCCGAAGCCACTGACAGCAGTGCGGTCTTCGCCTCGTCCACCTTGCCCGCGGTCAGCGCGGTCACATACTTCCTCTCCAGCGTCTTCAGACGGGACTTGATCGATTGGTTGCGCGCGGCCTTGCGGACGTTTCCGCGCACACGCTTCTCTGCTGACTTCGTATTCGGCATAGTGACTGTCTTCCTCGAAAATTGAGTTGCGGAGACTAGCCATGACATTGGCGTTGTCAACGCACCGTTCTGTCTTGATCGGTTCGAAGTTCGAAGGTTCCCGCTTCAAACCTCCCGCCCCCGAGGTGGGTCTTCGATCGAGCGGTCTTGGCAGGCCGCGTGCCCCCACGCGGCGGACCCCCATACCGAAACACGCCAGAGGAGCGTCGCTCGAAACCCAGCAGGGATTCCCACCTCGGAGGTCAGCCTCGAAAAGCAGGCAGGCTCAAGGACTGCACAGCTTCGCGGGGTGTGGGAGAACGAAGAAGATTGGTGCCAGAGGGGAGAATCGAACTCCCGACCAAGGGCTTATGAGTCCCCTGCTCTACCGCTGAGCTACCCTGGCACCGATGCGGCTTTTGCTGCTGTTCCCTGAGGCGGTCATCAAGGCCTGACCCGGGTCATCGGTGGAGCGGAACAAATCCCGGCTCGCACACCAAAACCACAGATCCCACGGCAAAAACGCCCTCGCGGAGGGCGAAGGCGGCGAGAGAATCAGCCGCACCCACCCATCGGGCAAGATAT
>JBIKWS010000571.1:0-3529 GCA_044356195.1 Cyanophyceae cyanobacterium | reverse complement strand
CCGGCGCCGCAGCCGCCTTCACCGGTTCAAACGCCCAGTGCTTCCCCCAGACCGCTCCCTCGGCGACCCATCGCTTGAGCAGATCCTTCTGCGCCGGTGTCAGCGACCGATGCGATTCGGGCGGCGGCATCAGGTCCTCCGGATCGGACGTGTACAACCGCTTCACCAACTCCGATTCGTCGGGCTTCCCGGGAACGATCGAGGCCTTTCCGTCCTTCACGCGAAGGGCTCCCTCCCGGAGGTCGAGTCGGAGTCCAGCCTTGCGCCCCGTCTCCGAGGGACCGTGACAGTGGAAGCAATTGTCCGAGAGCAACGGCAGGATCTCGCGTGCGAAATCAACCGGCGCCGCCGCCAATGGCGTCGCGCCCAAGACCATGCCCAACAGCAACGGAGACAGTTTCATGTAGCCGGATCCAAACCGCATAACTCGATACGCGTGGAACGATGCCCCGCAACCACTGGCAATTCATCCTATTTGTTGCCAGTTCCCACGGTCGGTGTCGGGATCGCAATCGGGATCGGGATCGAACTGCACGCCCCCCTTCGTTTTCGATTCCGATCCCGATACCGATCCCGACACGTGCGGCCAGGGCAGCCGGCCGGGTTCATCCTCCGTCCCGCACTTCACCCTTGGATCTCGGCACGCTCCACCAATACTCCACCCAGACACATGAGTGACTCCGCCACGCCAGCCAGCCTTGGCTACCGTATGCCCGCCGAGTGGGAACCCCACGTCGCTACGTGGCTCACATGGCCTCGACCCGAGGGCATCAGCTTCCCGGACGCCTACGAACCGGTCCCGGGCGTCTACGCCGAATTCATCCGGCACCTCGTTACGGGCGAGGAGGTCCACATCAACGTCTGGAACCGTGATATCGAGGAAACCGTCCGCGGCATCCTCACCGGGCATTCGGTGCCCCTCGAACGGGTCAGCTTCCATCATTTCCCGGCATACGAACCCTGGTGCCGTGACCACGGCCCGATCTTCGTCGCCCGGGACGTCGAAGGCCGACGCGAGCGTGCCGTCATCGATTGGGGTTACAACGCCTGGGGTGGCAAGTATCCGCCCTACGATCTCGACGACGCCATTCCGAGGCATGTGGCGGCCTTGCGCCGGTTGCCGGTCTTCAATCCGGGCATCGTCATGGAGGGCGGGTCCATCGAGGTCAACGGCCGCGGCACCCTGCTCACCACAGAAGCCTGCCTCCTCAATCCCAACCGCAATCCCTCCCTCGACCGCGCCAGCATCGAGCGTTACCTGCGCGAATTCCTCGGGGTATCCCACATCCTGTGGCTCGGGGATGGCATCGAAGGCGATGACACCGACGGTCACGTCGACGACCTCGCCCGGTTCCTGAACCCGTCCACGATTGCCACGATCGTGGAGGAGGATCCCGCCGATCCCAACCACGCCATCCTTCAGGAGAACCTCCGGCGGCTCCGCGCCATGACCGATCAGGATGGGCACGCGTTCAAGATCGTCGAACTGCCCACGCCCGGTCGGATCGAACGGGAGGGCCAACGCCTGCCCGCTTCGTACGCCAATTTCTACATCGCCAATGGCCAGGTGATCGTTCCCACCTTCCGGCACGCAAACGACGCCAAGGCCCTCGCGTTGCTCCAGGCGGAGTTTCCCTACCGCAAGGTGATCGGTGTTGATTCCTCCGAGCTGATCTGGGGGCTTGGTTCGTTCCACTGCATCTCCCAGCAGGAACCGCATTAAACGGGGCTGCGACGTCCGCGTCCCACCCTCAAAGCTCCTTCCGCGGCGATGAGGACATCGCCACCCCGCCTTGTTCAGGGCTCCGCCGGCGTGTTGTTATCCACGAGATTCCGGCGCTCAAAGACGTACCCGGGTTCCTTCCCGCTGAACTGGGCCTCCAACGTCTCCGCACGTTTCACAAGAAAGCGATGGATCCGGTGAGCCGGACGGAACGGATCCGACACGACAGCCTCCGGTTCCTCGTCCGGCCATTCCTCGGCATGGGATTGGTCAAACCGGTCGACCCGGTAGTCGCTCTCTTCCAGCACCGTCGGACGAACCATCCGAGCCAACCGGCGCGCCTGTTCCCGAAGTTGGGGTACCAAGAAATGCTGTCGGAAGATCCGCTCATACTCCCGCCGGTAGAGCGTATCGAAAGTCTCCACCGCAAACAGTCGCTCCAACAACCGATGATCCGCGACCCACGGTCGACGGTAGCTCGCGGTTTCACGCTGCAGGCGTGTTCCCTGCAGGGGAAAGCCACCCCAGGCCTGGTCGAGATCCCAGGGAATGAATCCGAACTTCCCGCTGCCGCTGTCGAGGTACATGAGGAAATTCTGGCCGTTCACCAGAAACCCATCGTAGCTCGAAAGCATCGACGTCACCGCCACGAACCGTGCGACCTCCTCGAGGTCGAAATACTGGCCAACGCCCGCCGCGAACTCCGCGTCCGTGGCCGAGGTAACGAACCGCGCCGTCTCCATCACCCGCCGCTGCTGGGCTTCGGTCGGGTCCGTCTTGGGATCGTAAATCCCCGCATAGGCCGACCAGTTGTCCCCGAGATCGGAGAAGAGTTCGTACGTCACGGGCTTGAACAGCAGGATGTCGCGCCCAGGAAAGGCCTCCCGCGCCCAATAGCCGTCGAGGTTCTCCACAAGGACATACAGTCCCATCGGGCGCCGCCGGAACTTGCCTTCAATGTCCAACAGCAGCCGTGCGTACGCCGTGCGAGGAGCCGGCACCCCGGCCTCCCGGTAGAACGCATACGCCATGGCATCCGAAACACAGGAATGATCCGCGTTCAGGTTGTTGAGGTTGAGCACGGGAAATCCGGCAATCCGGCGCGACCCGGCCTTCCGCGAGAAGTCGACCTTGAAGGGCTTCTTGTGCGTCGCCAACGCCCCCACAAACGTCCCGTTGCCCTTGAACCGCACCGACACATTCGTGTGCGCCACGCCGCCAACCAGGACCTCCGCGCTCGACCACGGCTGTTCAATCCCGAGGACTCCTGCCAGGCCATTGCGGGTGGCCGCAGCGTTTCGCAGGGGAAACTTCTCCGGAGGTTGCCCCAGAGGCATCGCCGGAGCGACGGGCCGTTGCTGGATCTTCTTCCATTCGCGATCCGTGAAGCGCAACTCGACCTCCCAGACATTGGTCGCCCGGAAGAACTCCGCCGCGGAGCGGGCCTCCGATAGCGCGAGCCGAGGTCCCGGCCAGGTGTCCGTGGGCTCGGCCCCAGGCGGGGTGCCCGGCGGCGGCCAGATACGTTCCGTGGGTGCCAGTTTCTCCACCCGCTCGGCCTCCTGCCCCATGAAGAAGTTGAGCATCCGGCCGCTACCCCACAACCACCACACCACCAAGGCCAGCACCACCACCAAGCCCACGATCGAGGCCACCGCCCAGAGGAACCACTTCAGCAGCCGACGCCACAGCGGGCGCTTCGGCAGCGCCACGGGCTTCGCAGCAACATCCAACGAGGTGTGCACGTCGTGATCCTGTCGGATTCCCGTCACCGCGTCGACATCCAGCCCTATCCGTATCCATGCA
>JBIKWS010000570.1:0-3535 GCA_044356195.1 Cyanophyceae cyanobacterium | reverse complement strand
TGATCAGCGAATCCGGCGCGGGGCAGGGGAATGGGAACCGTCCGCCGCTGAAGATGTCACGGCCCGAGGAAGCCCCACGTTGGCGTTGCAGGTCAGAGAGCGCGCAGATGTCCGGTGGCATGGTGCGATACACGAATCGAGCCGTGTAGGCGACCGGCCGGAGTGGGTTGACGTTCGAGAACTCCACCCGGACGGGCGGGAGCGGAAGCGTGGAATAGGGAATCGTGAGCGGCGATACCGTGGAACGTGCGATCACCTCGGAGGCGGAACGGCGTGTGCGGCCCCACACCGTGCATTGCATGCCGGCACCGAACTCGATCTGCAGGCTGGGCTGGCAACCTTCCAGTTCCGGGAAGTTCTCGATGCGGAACCAGTCCACGTCCTCTCCCGAGTGAAGCGTCAGTTCGCGCATCACGATCTCGCTTGAAGAGTCGAGGATTGAGGAGGAGGCCGCTCCCACCCAAGGGTTGCCCGTACCGGTCCCGACCGGGGTCGCCCGTTCAACGACGTTGTTGTTGGGACGTGAGGGGTTGTCCGAGGTGTTGCGGTCGTAGCGGTCCATCGGAGGTGCGGCACCAACGTATGTGGTGTCGAGGAAGGTGAGCTTGTAGACATTGTCGGCCCTGCCGACGCCACGGACAGCGAAGCGGAGGTCGGAATTGGCGAAGACGGCGGGGGTGACAAAGGTGATGCGCGTTTCGGCACCGATGGTTTCAACGTTCGTCACCGACAGTCCTTCCACGGTAAGGTCACCGAATCCGCGCGGGTAGGTGAGTCGGACGCGGGCGGAATGAAGGCCGCCGGGTGCGGACGGCAGGATGATGCGCCACCAGTCGACGTCGGCGCGGTCCGGGGCTCCGTCCTCGCCGAGGATGTTGATCAGGGTTCCGGTTTCATTTGCACCCATCGCCAGCGGACGCGCGTTGTCGCGGTCATCGGCGGCCTCGGCCGGGTTGATCTCATTGAAGTTCATCCGGGTGTCGTACCCAAGGGGAGCGAAGTCCGGGATGACTCCGGCGGCGGCCGTGCGCACGGCGCGGAGCGGGTTGATGAGATGCCGGCGCAGCGGAGCACCGGCATTGACGGCGGCGACCTGGTCGGCGGGGGCCATGGCGGCGAGTTCCGCCGTGGTCCAGGCACTGTTCGTCAGGATGCCGCGGATGCGCGCGGGGATTCCTCGACGCTGGGTGGCTGTCAGGCCAGGACTGCGTGGGTTGAGCGAGGGGTTGACGGCCTGCATGGCGGCGATCGTGCCGGCCGCGTAGGGCGCGGCAGCAGAGGTTCCGCCGACGGAGTCGAGCACCCATTCATTCGCGGGCGTGATGCGGTCTTCGGGGGCTGGCCGATAGTACGCGGTGCGGATGGGAGCCCAGATGTTCACGCGGTTTCCGGTGAAATGCTGGTTGGCGAAGGGCCAGTTGTCCGACGTGGCACCTGCGACGATGCAGGGCTCGATCATCGCCGGGAACACCTGCCATTCCTCGATGCGGACTTCGTTGAAGTTGATGAGGTCGCGGATGATCGGCGGCAGGACTTCGCTGGACAGCCGGTTTCCGGCGGACACAACGATCGGCACGCCCCGTTCGGTGGCGAACTGCACGCCCGAGATCATGGGGTCGCGCGGGTCGCCGAGGAGCAGCGTGGCGAAGCAGGCGGCACTGGCGGTGACGGTGGCGGCGGTGGCCACACCGCAGGCAATGAACAGCGGGATGGCGATGACGGGGCCAACGATCGGAATGGCTGCCGTGGCACCAGCCGCCGCACAGATGGCGGCGGACGCCGTGGCCAGAATGGCGGTGGCGGTGGTGCAGAGTGCTGCGCGGCCTCCAGGCGAACAGATGTTGAACCCGATGCCCAGGTTGTCGGCGATGCGGCAGGGATACCCACCACTCACGTTGATCACGGAGGCTCCGTCGGAGGCCGCCTTCTGCATGCCGGCACCGAATTCAAAGACGTACGAACCGAGGCCATACTGGTAGAGCATCGGCTGGGCGATCTGGCCGGCGACACCCGCGCGGCCGCCGTTGCGTCCATCACCCGGGCTCCATCGGTTGTTCAGCTTTCCCGCGAGCGTCGTGGCCACCCCGGTGCCGTGCCACGTCCGGCTTCCAAACAGGCTGTTGCCAACGCGCTGGAATCCAAACGCGCGCCCGGGACCGCAGAGCATTCCACCCGGACCGACCGCTTCCATGTCACATTCCACCAACGGCGTCCTCAGATCAGGGCTCGGCGCGAAGCCGACATCCAGGATGCCCGTCGGGATCCGCACCTCGTCGCGATCCCACAGGGCGAGGAATGCCCACAGTTGGGGGACGTTCAGGGGGCCGTCGTTCAGCAGCGTCCGGGAGTCGTCCGCCACGTTGGACTCGACGGGAAGCGGACCGGGAACGTCGTGGAACTGGAGCCGGGGGTTCGAGGCCACGATGTAACCCCGGAGGCGCAGGTCGAGGATCGTGGACCAGAGATCCAGGACTTCGCTGTTGGAGGCGACAACTTCTTCCTTCTGGTCCATCAGGTCACGGATCTGACGGAGGGAAGGCAGGTCGGCCTTCGGCGGGGCCACCCGCACGAGATAGCTGGGCGACTCCCCGGATTGGATGTCGCCCTGGATGTCGAGGACCTGGCCGCCGGTGGCGTCTAGGAACCGCTTGAGGTCGTCTCCGTCGCGCGGAAAGAACACGAGTTCATCAATCGGGATCTGGAGCGGCCATCCGCCCCGGGCGATCAGTGTCCCCAAGCGCTTCGCTCCTTCGGGTGGTTGGAGTTCGTCCGGCGTGAGCGCGATCGCGGGATTGAGAACCACCGGTGAGCCGGCGAAGTCCGGATTCCGGATCAGGGCAAAGTCTCCGACGGATTCCTCTTCGGTGGCCGGATGGGACGGGTCCTCCTGGATGTAGAACAGGGCGGCAACCCGATCGCCGGGTTTGACGGAGAGGACGCCATCATGCGGGCTGGAGGCGCCGTCCGTGGTGACGACCGGGGACTGGCTGCGGAAGCGGCGCGGAACAAGAACATCCCGCTTGAGCGTCATCAGTTCCACGTCACCGGTTTGTGTGGACGCGACGAGGGCGTGCAACTCCGTGGCGGTGCTGTCGTGGATCACCGTCAGCACGCCGTGGATCCCATCGCCTACGGGATAGACGCGGCGATCGAGCTCGAGTCGCGTGCCGGAGGGCTTGCCGGTGCCGACAAGAGGTTTGGGTCCTTGCGTGGAAAACCCGGCGAAGGACAGCGTCCGATTCGCGTTCAATCCCTTGGCCTCACCGATGGCTGGCTGGAATCCGAAGCCATCGAGATGCGGCACCACGCGGTAACTCCCGGGAATCAGGCCACCAAACACGTACTGCCCGTTGTTGTCGGTCAGGGTCAATCGCTTGCTCGGGCCGTCCAACGCGACGGCGACGTTCGCCATGGGCTCACCGGAGCGGGTGATGACGCCGGAGAGGTTTACCCGGGTTGGTCCGCCCAGGGCCTCGCAATACGTGACCGGAGCCCATGTCTTTGGCGATGGAAGCCCGACGCCAATCGGACCGGA
>JBIKWS010000039.1:0-12346 GCA_044356195.1 Cyanophyceae cyanobacterium | reverse complement strand
CCCCCACACGAATCTGTGTCATCCGTGAAATCTGTGGACCTCCCCTCCCCCCACACGAATCTGTGTCATCCGTGAAATCTGTGGACCTCTTCATTTCAATCCAACACATCTCCCCATGCCATCATTAGCCATCATCGGAACAGGATATGTCGGTCTGGTCACCGGAGCCTGCTTTGCAGAAGTGGGTCACACAGTCCTCTGCGTGGACAACGACCAACGCAAGGTGGAGATGCTGACCGCGGGTGGCATCCCGATCTATGAGCCCGGCCTGGAAGACCTCGTGAAGCGCAATGTGGCTGCGGGACGCCTCCGCTTCTCCACATCCACTGCCGAAGCGGTCCAGGAAGCCGACGTCATCTTCATCTGCGTTCCTACGCCACCCCAGCCTGATGGTTCCGTGGACCTGTCCTTCATCGAGGGCGTAGCCCGCGAGATCGCCGCGAACCTCACCGGTTACCGGATCATCGTCGACAAGAGCACGGTGCCGGTGAAGACCGGCGAGAAGGTGGCCGAAACCATCCGCCGATACGCCCGGACCAAGGTCGACTTCGATGTCGTCTCCAATCCTGAGTTCCTGCGGGAAGGATTTGCTGTCGATGACCTGATGCACCCGGATCGCATCGTGATTGGCGTCTCCGGTCCCCGGCCCGCAGCGCTGATGCGGGAAATCTATGAACCGTTCAAGGCCCCGATCATCGTCACGGACACGAACTCAGCCGAGCTGATCAAGCACGCGGCCAACTCGTTCCTGGCGCTCAAGATTTCCTATATCAATGCCATCGCGAACATCTGCGAAGCCTCCGGGGCCAACGTCCTCGAGGTCGCCAACGGCATGGGCATGGACGAGCGGATCGGACGCCGCTTCCTGAATGCGGGTATCGGGTTCGGCGGCTCGTGTTTCCCGAAGGACCTCTCCGCGTTCATCAAGATCTCCGAGACCCTCGGTCACGACTTCCGGCTGCTCAAGGAGGTGCAGCGGATCAACGCCGACCAGATGGACCGCTTCGTCAAGAAGATCACTGACACCCTCTGGGTGCTGAAGGACAAGCGCATTGGCGTCCTCGGCCTCGCCTTCAAGCAGAACACCGACGACGTCCGCCTCTCCCCGGCCATCGACCTCTGCCAGCGGCTCCTCAAGGAAGGGGCCTCCATCCGCGTCCACGATCCCAAGGCCATGGAGAAGGCCAAGGCCATCCTGCCTCCCGGTCCCACAGTCGAGTATGTCGACAACATGCAGGACGTGCCCAATGATTGCGACGCCGTCGCCATCGCCACCGAATGGCCCGAGTTCGGAAAGATCAACTGGGCCGCAGCACGACAGAAGATGGTTGCCCCCATCCTGTTCGACGGCCGAAACCTTCTGGACCGCACCGAAATGGAGTCCATCGGCTTCCTGTACAAGGGCGTCGGAAGGTAGCCATGCCCACCGCCCTCATCACCGGAATCTCAGGCCAGGACGGCTCCTACCTCGCCGAGCTTCTCCTCGGCAAGGGCTACGAGGTTCATGGCACCTCACGCTCCGCCCAATCCGCGGTCACCCATGCCAATCTCGCCCGCTGCGCGGACAAGCTGGTCCTGCATTCCATCGAGGTTTCCGACACCGCCAGCGTGACACAACTTGTCCGCCGCATCCGCTTCGATGAAATCTATCATCTCGCCGCCCAAACCCACGTTCCGCGTAGTTTCGAGGATCCCCTAGGTACCTGTCAGACCAATGTCGTGGGCACCATCGCCCTCCTGGAGGCCATCCGCTCGCTCCAACCCAAAACGCGCCTGTTCCACGCCTCCTCCAGCCTCATCTTCGGCCAACCGGATCAATCCCCTCAGGATGAATCCACCCCATATCGGCCGGACAACCCTTATGCGGCATCCAAGGCGATGGCCACGCAGATGGTCTCCATCCATCGCAAGACCTATGGGCTCTTTGCCGTGAACGGCATCTGCTACAACCACGAATCCCCGCGCCGTGGTCCTGATTTCGTCACCGGCAAGATCTGCCGCGCCGCGGCGTCCATAGCGGCCGGATCCACGCACCGCCTCATGCTCGGCAACATCCACGCCCAACGGGATTGGTCCGACGCCCGGGACTTCGTGGCGGGGTTCTGGAGTTCCCTTCAGGCGGAAGTGCCCGACGACTACGTCTTCGCCAGCGGGATCCTCCACACCGTGTCCGATGTCCTCGAAATGGCCTTCTCAAGCGTCGGCCTCCAGTGGAAGGACCACGTCGAGTTTGATCCGGGGTTGCTGCGCCCATTCGATGGACACCAACTCGTGGGCAATCCACGCCGTGCCATCGATCGACTCCATTGGGTTCCTTCGAGCTCCCTGCGATCCCTCATCACCGAGATGACCCACAGCCACCGCTGGATGCAGCCTTCCGTCGCCGGATCCCAAACCGCCGCCCCGCCCAGTCCACGATGAGAATCCTCCTGACAGGCGCTGCTGGATTCATCGGATACCACACCGCGCTTCGGCTTCTTTCGCGAGGCGACGAAGTGTGCGGGGTGGACAATTTCAACAGCTATTACGACGTCTCGCTCAAGGAGGCTCGCGCATCGAACCTGACGCTCCATCCCACCTTCCGGCTGCATCGCCTCGACGTGTCCGACCGGGAGGGACTCATGAGGACTTTCCAGGAGTTCCGTCCTCAACGGGTGATCCATCTCGCTGCGCAGGCAGGTGTCCGGCACTCCATCAAGGATCCCTATTCGTACATCACGAGCAATCTCGTCGGCTTCGCCAACATCCTGGAAGGCTGCCGTCATCACTCGGTAGAACACCTGGTCTACGCCTCGTCCTCCTCCGTCTACGGTGCCAACACACGCCTGCCGTTCTCCATCCACCAGAACGTAGACCATCCGTACAGCCTCTATGCGGCCACCAAGAAGTCGAACGAACTGATGGCCCATGCCTACAGCCACCTGTATCGGCTGCCCACCACCGGCCTTCGGTTCTTCACCGTCTATGGCCCCTGGGGACGGCCCGACATGGCCCCCTTCCTCTTCACAAAGGCCATCCTCTCCGGCCATCCAATCGACGTGTTCAACCACGGCCAGATGCGCCGCGACTTCACGTACATCGATGACATCGTCGAAGGCGTCATCCGCACCTGCGATCAGGTGGCCCTCCCCAATCCGCGTTGGGACGGGGATGCCCCCGATCCCGCCTCAAGCCATGCCCCCTACCGCATCTATAACATCGGCAACAGCCATCCCGTCCAGTTGCTGGACTTCATCGCCGCCATCGAATCCTCACTGGGTCGGGAGGCGGTGAAGAACCTGCTACCGATGCAGCCAGGCGATGTCCCCGTCACATTTGCAGACGTCGATGATCTCACCCGCGACGTCGGATACACCCCCTCGACGCCCATTGAAGTCGGTGTCCCGAAGTTCATCGATTGGTACTGCGAGTATTTCGGCGTCGCCCGGTGATCTCCTGGATCACTGGAAGCAACAGACACATTCCCCCTCTGTAGAATCTGTGAATTCCCTGGATCAAGCACCTCTTCCCTCAGTGGAATCTCCCCACACGCGGAAGGTCGCGATTGTCGGCCTGGGCTATGTCGGCCTGCCGCTCTCCCTCCAGTTCGCACGGTCCGGTCTGCCTGTCATCGGACTGGACATCGACCCGGTCAAGGTCGAGGCGCTGAACTCAGGCCGGAGCTACATCCGCCATATCGAGGCTGAATCCATCGCAACGCAGGTGCGGGCAGGACGGTTCATCGCCAGTACGGATTTTGCCGACGTCCGCAAAGTCGACGCGGTGATCATCTGCGTGCCGACTCCGCTGAACAAGAATCGCGAACCGGACATTTCCTATATCCTCCAGACCGGCCAGGCGATTGCTCCATACCTTCAGAGAGGACAGCTGATCGTTCTGGAGTCCACCACCTACCCGGGCACCACGGATGAAGACCTCCGGGAGGTCCTTGAATCAGGATCCGGCCTCAAGGCGGGTATCGACTTCCATCTAGCCTTTTCACCGGAACGCGAGGATCCGGGCAATCCCAACAGCATTGTTGCCACCATCCCCAAGGTGGTTGGGGGATTGACGCCCGCCTGCCTCGACAAAGCCAAGGAACTGTATGGGCATGCCATCCAGACGCTGGTTCCGGTTTCGTCATGCCGGGCCGCCGAGGCAACGAAGCTGCTCGAGAACATTTTCCGCAGCGTCAACATCGCCCTCGTCAACGAACTCAAGGTCGTTTACGCCGCCATGGGCATCGATATCTGGGAAGTCATCCACGCAGCCAAGACCAAGCCGTTCGGTTACATGCCATTCTATCCCGGCCCGGGATTGGGCGGCCATTGCATCCCCATCGACCCCTTCTACCTGACCTGGAAGGCGCGCGAGTACGGTCAGGCCACCCGCTTCATCGAACTCGCTGGCGAGATCAACACGGCGATGCCGGAGTGGGTCATCCAGAAGGTGGCCGAGGCCCTCAATGACCACTCCAAATCCGTGAAGGGTTCCCGCGTCCTGGTTCTTGGCCTCTCCTACAAGGCCAACGTCGACGACGACCGCGAGTCACCCAGCTACGTCCTCATGGAGAAGCTCAAGCAACGCGGTGCCCACGTCTCCTACTACGACCCCTACGTGCCGGTCATCAGGCCCACCCGCGAACATCCGCAATGGGCCGGGGTCCAATCCATCGAATGGACCGAGGCCAACATCCGATCGTTCGATGCGGTGCTGATCTCCACGGCCCACAAATGTGTCGATTACACCCAACTGGCCGAATGGGCCCGGCTGGTGATCGACACCCGAAACGCCCTCGCCGGCATTCCCACGCGCCCGGGTGTGTGGGTCCGGGCCTGACGGACAGGAGACCCCGGGGCCGCCATCCCGTCTTCCTGGACCTTCCTTGACGCATGACGCGCCTCGCCTTTCCCTTGCCTCTTCCATCAATATTCTCCCATGGCTGAAAGCGATCCAGCATCCACCACGGCCACCCAGGGCCGGACCATCGTGTCCCTCCTTCCGTGGGCCGGTCCTGCCTTTGTGATCGGATGGTGGGTTCACGACCTGTCCTTTCATTGGGCCAGTCTGGTGGAGTACCGCTTTGGGTGGATGGCCTTCATATTGGCGGGGTTCCTCGCGTGGGAACGGTGGCCGACCCGACCCGCCCCAATGAGCCCTGAGGTCCCCCGCCCGGTGTTGGCCATCACCCTGCTTGGGCTCGCAGGGTTTGCCATTGTCCTCTTCGCGGAACTTTACCGCATCGGGGTGATGCGCGCTCCGAGCCAGGTCTTTCCCTTGAGTGTGGGATGCGCGTGCTTCATCGGGGCGCATCTTCTGGTGATCGGCGGGTGGCCGTTTGCGAAGCACTTCCTGTTTCCCCTGCTGTTCTTCTTTGTCGCGGTACCACTCCCCAACCTGTTCTGGCAACCGGTGGTCCTCGGGCTTCAGGACCTCGTCGCGGTGCTGAACGTGGAGGCCCTCGAAATCATGGGCATCCCGGCGGTGCGGGAGGGACACGTGATCCAGTTGCCCAAGACCCGCGTGGGCGTGGATGAGGCGTGCAGCGGTATCCGCAGTCTTCAATCGACCCTGATGGCAGCCATGTTCATCGGTGACCTCACCCTGCGCCGCTGGAGAACCCGGGTCGCCCTGCTGGTCGCCGGGGTGGCCTTGGCCATCATCGGCAACTGGGGCCGGTCCCTGTATCTCTCGCTGACCGCCCACCGCGGTGGATCGGACTCCCTGAATGCCGTCCACGACTCCGCAGGGTGGACGGTCCTTGTCTTCACCGCCGGTGGGATCGCGGTCCTTTCCTGGATCATGTCCAAGCTGGATAACCGTATGAACGCGAGCGCCGCCCCGGAATCGCCATGAACCCGAATCGTATTGGGCTGCTGTTGAGCGCCCTCTTTTTCCTGGCCGTTGGCGGCGCGTGGGGGTGGTACCACATCAGCCCGCGTCATTTCCCCTTTGCCTACCGGTTCATCCCGATCCCGGAGGTTCAGGGGTGGAAGTACACCGAAACCCAGGTGAGCCGGACCGTGATCGAAACCCTGGCCACCACCAACCTGTTCAATGGTTCGTTCGAAGGACCGCGCGGGGAGAAATACACCGTGTTCCTGGGCACCTGGGACGGGCGCGACTCCAAGCAACTCTCCGTAGTCGCCCATAGCCCGGATGTCTGTTGGGTGGGTGCGGGCTGGAAGCCCGTTCCAGCCGATCTGCCGGAGAGGTTCACCATCCGGTTTGGAACCAATGAGGTTCCCTTCGAGGTCAGCCTGTTCGAGGCGCCCGGCGGCGGCTTCCGCGAGCTGACGGTCTGGTGCACCCTCGTCGGCGGCCAGGTCTATGAGGAACGGGGACGCTTCGTTGTCGGTGATAAGGGAGCCAACAACCGCAAGCTGTCCGCGGAAGGGGCCCGACATGGCCTCCGCTCACGGATTGCCCGGGCCATCACCGACCGCATTCCTGGCAACGGCACCAAACAGTTCGCGAGGTTTTCCGTGCGGCTCCAAGGGGATCCGCGCACGGCACTGGTTAGGCTGTCGGAATTTGGTGCCCGATGGATGAGCTTGGATGTGCGCGCCGGTGAGACAACCAACAATTGAAAGTCGACACGATGGATTGGACCCAATACCGATGCTTCCAGGGGAGCCCAGTGGACCGCTCCCGGCCGTTCTTCATCCTCGGCCCCTGCGTCATCGAGAACGAGCCCCTGTTGGACGAGGTTGCCCGGGAACTGGTCCGGATACGCGAGAGCCTGCGCGTGCCGATCCTCTTCAAGGCCTCCTACGACAAGGCCAACCGCAGCTCCGCGACTTCCTATCGCGGACCGGGCGCGGCGAATGGGCTCCGCCTGCTCGCCGGAATCCGTGATCGATACGGCTTGCCCGTCCTGACGGACATCCACGAATCCGATCAGGTCAAGGAAGCCGCGCGATGGGTCGACGTCTTGCAGATCCCGGCGTTCCTTTGCCGTCAGACGGACCTCCTCCTCGCCGCCGGGGAATCGGGCCTCCCCGTCAACATCAAGAAGGGTCAGTTCATGGCACCGCAGGCCATGCAACATGCCGTCGAAAAGGTCCGTTCCACCGGAAACGCCCAGGTCTTCCTCACCGAGCGCGGCACCACCTTCGGCTACGGCGATCTCGTCGTGGATTTCCGCGGGTTCCCGGTCATGCGCTCCATGGCACCCCTGATCCTCGATGCGACCCATGCGGTGCAGAGACCACCCGTTTCTGGAAGCACGACAGGTGGGAATCGCAACGAGGTCAGACTCCTGGCACGCGCCGCGGCCGCCGTCGGTGTGGATGGCTACTTCATGGAGACGCATCCCAATCCGGACGCTGCCCTTTCCGACGGTCCCAACATGGTCCATCTCGACAAGCTCGGTGAGACCATTGAGGAGATCCTGCGGATCACTGCCGCCCGGGGTTCCTGACCTTTCACGCCGCTATGGAGTCTCCCTACACTTGGTTTCGTTCCGTGATCGAGGCCGAGGCTGAAGCGCTCGCCGGATGCGTTTCGAGGCTGGAGGCCCGCGCGGTGGAACAGGCGGTTGATCTTCTGGTCCACTGCCGTGGAAAGGTCGTCCTCCTGGGTGTCGGCAAATCCGGCCTCATCGCACGCAAGGTCGCGGCAACCCTGTCCTCCACCGGGACCACCGCCGCTTTCCTCCATGCATCCGACGCTCTCCACGGCGATCTGGGGCTCCTCAGCGCCTCCGACGTCGTCATCATGATCAGCCATAGTGGCGAAACGGATGAACTGACGAGTCTGGTGCCCCACGTGCAACGGCGGAGCGTCCCTGTGATCGCGATCACGGGAAACATGGACTCGACCCTCGCCCGCTGCGCAACCGTTTGCCTCGATGGCGGGGTTGAAAGGGAGGCCTGTCCGCTCGGTCTGGCTCCCACCTCGTCGACCACCGTGGCCCTCGCCATCGGAGATGCCCTTGCGATGGCCGTGGCCCGGACCAAAGGGCTCACCGCTGAGGACTTTGCCATCAACCATCCCGCCGGACGCCTGGGCAAACGTCTGACCCTGCGCGTTTCAGACCTCATGCAGTCAGGGGCCAACAACCCGGTCATCGCTCCCGATGCTGACTGGCGGACATTGATCCATGCCATCTCCAGCTATCGAGTCGGCGCCGTCTCGGTCGTCGATGCGGACGGGTCCCTCCTTGGGATTGTCACCGACGGCGACCTGCGACGCGTGATGGCCCGGGTGGATCTGGGCGAACTCTCGCGCTCCTCGGCGGCGGACATCATGACCCAGCAACCGCGTCGGGTGGCTGCCAGCGATCTGGCCTACCATGCCTTGAAGCGGATGAAGGAAGGCGAACTGGGTGTCAGCGTACTGCCGGTCGTGGACTCCACCGACCACGTGGTGGGAATGCTCCGATTGCAGGATCTCGTCCGCGCCGGGATCTAAGCTGCCATCCGCGGGCCACCCCTTTTCCAGACTTCCTGAACCCACTGACAGCCAACCCTCTTTTCAACCCATGAACATTGTCGGTTTCATGCCCATCCGGACCAACTCGAAACGGGTTCCCGGCAAATCCATCCGGATGCTGGCTGGTCGTCCCCTCTTCTGCTGGCTCGCCGAGACCATGGACCGCCTGGGTTTCCCCATCCACATCTACTGCTCCGACCCGGGCGCACTTGAGCCGCTGCTGGACTTCAAGCCAACCAACGTGGTGTTCACGAAGCGCCCGGAGATCCTGGATGGCGATGGGGTGCGCGGGATCGAGATCTACCGCGAGTTCGCACGGGCCGTGCCGGCTTCAGTCTACCTGCTGACGCATTGCACCTCCCCGTTCACGAGCGTCGAAACCTTCCGCGCCGTGACAGAACCCGTGCTCTCGGGACGCAAGCGCTGCGCCGTCGTCGTGCGGCGCGTCCAGACGTTCTCCTGGTTTGAGGGAAGCCCACTCAACTTTTCCATTCCGCGGGTCCAGACCCAGCTGCTCAAGCCGATCTTCGTCGAGACGAGCGCGGGCTATTGCTATCGCGCGGATGTGCTGGAACAGGGCGATCGATCCGACCTGCATCCCGAACTTGTCGAGGTGACCTATCCCGAGGATGACGACATCGATACCGAGAGTGACTTCCTGCGGGGCGAGGTCACGGCCTCCCTCGTGAAGCAACGGCGGGCGCAGGGCTGAGGGCATCCAGCGCTTCAGTCGATACCGGAAAACCCGTCATGTGGCCGCTGCTTCAAAAAGGCTGGAACAGTCCATCGATCACTACGATGGCCAGCTTTGCCGCGCGCTCGGCGGGCCTGGTTCTCCTCCTGCCGCTGGTGCTGAACCGGTTCTCGGTGGCGGAGGTCAATGTCTGGCAGCTGCTGTCCACCATGGCTCTGATGGCGGCGCTGGTTGACTTCGGTTTCACCCCGACCTTTACGCGGATCATCGCCTTCGCCATGGGTGGAGCGACGGACTTCGGAACCGTCCGCCCAGCGGCCTCCCAGGTCGGCAAGGCAGAGCGTCCACCGAACTGGGACGGCGTCACCCGCATCATCCAGACCCTGGGCGGGTTGTACCTCCGGATGACCCTGGCACTCGCGGTGCTCGCGGGCGTCATCGGAACATGGGCCCTGCACCGGCCGGTGAGCCTGCTGTCCGACCCTGCCGTCGGCTGGATCGCCTGGGGAGTCACTGTGGTCGGAGGTCTGATGAGCTTCTGGAATGGCACCTATGTCAGCGTCATCCAGGGCCTCAACGAGGTCGCAGTTTTCCGCCGATGGGAAGCCATCGCCTCCCTGGCCGCGCTGGCTTCGTCCGCTGCCGTCCTCGCCCTTGGGGGCGGATTGATTGCGGTGGCCATCACCACGCAGGCGTGGGCGATCCTCGCAGTGTTCCGTAACCGCTGGCTGGTCCGATCGCTGGCCGGAGGCCGGATCCGCGGGATCAAGGGCGTGGCCATCGATCCCGAGATCCTCCGGTCTGCCTGGCCGCGCACGTGGCGCAGCGGCGTCGGCGCACTGGTATCCGTCGGACTGACCCAGTCCAGCGGCGTCGTGTTCGCCCAGTTCGGTGATCCGCCGGCGGTCGCCTCCTATCTCCTGGCCCTTCGGGCGGCGAGCCTGCTCACCCAATTCTCGCAGGCGCCCTTCTACAGCCGGCTGCCCCTGCTCGCCATGCTCCGCGCACGGGGAGAGGAAGCCCAACTGGTGGACGCTTCGCGACGGGGAATGCGCCTTTCCTACATCCTCTTCGTCGTCGGTGCCGTCGCCGCAGCCATCGCTGCCGGGCCCCTCCTCGGGCTCATCGGCAGCAGCGTGAAGTTCCTGCCGCCCCATTCCTGGCTCATCCTTTGCCTCGGACTGTTCTTCGAACGCTTCGGAGCCATGCATCTCCAGCTGTACAGCACCACCAACGACATCCGCTGGCACTACGCCGCCGGAGGCGCGGCTGTCCTCTACGCCGCCTCCGCCGCCCTGGCCGTTCCCTTCATTGGACTCAATGGCTTCATCCTGGCCACCGTGGCCGGCAACGTCGCCTTCTACGCCCCCTACTGCGCCCGCCTCTCCTACGGGGTCCTCTCCGAATCCCCCGCACGCTTCGAACGCAGCACCTCCCTCGCCCCTTTCGCCGCGCTTTCCTTGGCCCTTGCCCTTGCCTTCATCCCGAGCCTCTTCCCACGATGATCTCGCCCCGCTGCCACTACTCCCCCGATTCCGTCATCCCGCTCTCCGGTCCCCAGAGGCAGACCCGCAACCGGCTCCTCCACCAACTCCTCTCGGGCACCGTCACCCTCCAGCCCGCGTCCTGCCTTTGCGGCGAATCCGGCGGCACCCTCCTCGCCGAACGCGACCGCTGGGGCCTTCCCGTATCCACCGTCCTCTGCACCCGCTGCGCCCTCGTCCGGACCTCCCCGCGCCTCCCCGACAGTTACCTTCCTGCCTTCTACGAGCACGACTATCGCCTGTTGATGGACGGCATCAGCAGCCCCACACCGGCTGCCTTCGAACTCCAGCAACGTCGCGGCCGGGAAGCCATGGAATGCCTCGTCGCCACCGGACCCGTCGGCCCAGGCACCCGCGTCTACGAAATCGGCTGCAGTGCCGGCGGCGTCCTCCAGCCCTTCCTTCAGGCCGGTTGCACCGTGGCCGGCTCCGACTACGACGTCCGCTTCCTTGCCAATGCGCGCAGCCTTGGCATCGAAACCCGCCACGGCGGCTGGGAAACCCTCAAGGACCTCCCCGCCCCGGACGTCATCCTCCTCTCGCACGTCGTCGAACACCTCAACGACCCCATCGATTTCGTCCGCTCCGTTGCCTCCCTCCTCAAACCCGGCGGCCGCCTCTTCGTCGCCGTCCCAGGCCTCGATGCCATCGCGGACGACTACTGCGGCGACCTCGTCCGGTACCTGCAGATCTGCCACACCTTCCACTTCACCCGCCGCACCCTGCTCCAGACCCTCCGCAGCGCAGGTCTGACTCCTGTCCACGCCGACGACACCATCCGCTCCGTGTCGGTGACCCCTCCTGCCACGGCTGCTGGACTCCCTCAGGAACCCGAGGACCCGCAGGCGCTCCAAACCCGCCTCATCGCCCTGGAAGAAGCATTCCTCAACCGTGAGTCCCAACCCCTGCGGCGTGCCCGCCGCATTGCCGCGGGCGTCAAACGCCTTGTCACCACGCCGGCCTGAACGGCTGGATGCCCTCTCCGACAACACACGCTCTTGAACAACTCGCCTCCACGATTTGATTCCCTGACGTCCATCCGCTTCGTAGCGGCGGTTGCTGTCTACCTCTACCACTGCCGCCATCTCCTCCAACTCGTCCCTGACGGGGATTCGGTGAACCTGATCCATCGGACGCTTGGTCTCGGTTTCCTGGGCGTCCCTTTTTTCTTCACCCTTTCCGGGTTCATCCTGTGTTTGGTCTATTCGGCGCGGATGCCCACGGGACGGGTAGAGGGGGCCGGATTCAATCTTCGCGCATTCTTCCTTGCCCGCCTCGCCCGGGTGTACCCGATGTACATCGCGTCATTGATCCCCGCGATCCCCTTTTTCTTCGCAGATTCGAAGGGATCACCCGTTTGGGCAAAGGCCACCGCAGTCATCACGACACCGATCCTTCTCCAAGCATGGATCCCCTCCTCCGCGCTCCTTTGGAATCCCGTGGGCTGGTCGCTTTCCGTAGAGGCTTTCCTCTATCTCCTGTTTCCCCTGCTGCTGCGGCGGATGATGGGGGGCTCATCCATCCGCCCCGTTGTGATTGCGATTGCCACCTTGGCGATGGGTGCCTTCGCCCTGCTGGCCATTGCCCGGATAGCCCCGGAAACCGCTTTGCCAGGCCCTTTCGCCATTCCTGCCAGCACCCTTCAGAAACTCGCCCGCTACTCTCCGGCGCTGCACCTCCCCGCCTTTGTTGC
>JBIKWS010000038.1:0-12347 GCA_044356195.1 Cyanophyceae cyanobacterium | reverse complement strand
GAGCACATGCGTTTGATGTGCGACATCCTGGTGCTGGGATTCCAGACCGACACCACGCGGATCTGCACGTTGAAGTTGAACAACGATCATTCCTCGCTGCGGTTCCCGAACCTGGGCGTGGACTACATGATCCACCATCTGCTGTCGCACTCGGACACGGCGGACTGGCTGAAGGTGAACCAATTCTTCCTGCAACAGCTGGCCTACATAGCGCGCAAGCTGGATGGGATCCAGGAGGGGCCGCGGACGGCGCTGGATAACACGATGCTGCTCTACTGTTCGTCGATGCTGACGGGCAACCACGAGGCGCGGCAGTTGCCGGTGGTCCTGGTGGGGGGCGGCGGGGGACGCATCCGGGGTGGTCGGGTGCTGGATTACATGGAGAAGCCGGAACGGCAGATGTGCCGGCTGTACCTGTCGATGATGGACAAGATGGAGGTGCGGATGCCGAAGTTCGGCGACGCGAGCCAGGCGCTGGAAGAGGTCTGATGGGGAGATGGGCACCGAAGGGATCCACAGATGTCACAGATTCCACAGATGGGTTGGGAACGAAGGGATCCACAGATGTCGCAGATTCCACAGATGGGTTGGGAACGAAGGGATCCACAGATGTCGCAGATTCCACAGATGGGTTGGGAACGAAGGGATCCACAGATGTCACAGATTCCACAGATGGGTTGGGAACGGACGGATCCACAGATGACACCGATTTCACAGATGGGGCGGAGGCAGGCGTGGTTGCCAGCGTGTCTATCCTTGCTGGCGGTGTTGCTGGTTTCGGTTCGGCTGACGGGTGCGACGGTGGAGGTGTTGGTGGGACCGGGCGCGCCTGGGGCCGCGGGTGCCGTGGTGCTGAAGAATCCGTTCGGGGTGTTGCGCGATGCCAAGGGGGACCTGTGGTGGTGTGAGTACGACGGTCAGGTCATCCGCCGTATGGATGGAGCAGGGAAGGTGACCTTGGTGGCGGGGTGTGGCGAGACCGGGTACACGGGCGATGGTGGGCCGGCAGTGACGGCACGGATGAACCAGCCGCACGAGATCCGATTTGACCGAGACGGAAACCTCTTCTTCACGGACATGAAGAACCACGCGATCCGGCGTGTGGACGCACGGGCGGGAATCATCACGACGGTGGCGGGTATGGGGCAGGCCGGCTACTCGGGCGACGGCGGGGCGGCCTCGGCCGCGACCCTGCGCCAGCCGCACAGCCTCCAGTTTGATGCGAAGGGCGATCTCTTCATTTGCGACACCGGGAACCACGTGGTGCGGAAACTGGAGATGGCGTCCGGGCGCATCACGACCATTGCGGGCACGGGCAAGGCCGGTGCGACCCCGGATGACGGCAGCCTGGCCGGCGTGGCGTTGAATGGTCCGCGAGCCATCGAGTTCGATGGCGAAGGGGGACTCTGGCTGGCCACGCGTGAGGGCAACCAGTTGTTCCGACTGGATCTGGTGGAGGGTCGTATCCGACGTGTGGCTGGTGCAGGGCCCAAGGGGCCGAAGGGTGATGGTGGACCGGCGCGCGAGGCCTGGCTGACGGGACCGAAGGGGCTGTCCCTCGATCCGGTCGGTGGATCGAAACCGAAGGGAGTGATGTTGGTGGACACCGAGAGCCACACCTTGCGCCGGGTGGACCTTGAGCGGGGAATCATCGAGAGGGTCCTTGGGACGGGGGCGAAAGGCGGGGCGTTTGATCCCGATCCGCTCAAGTGTCCGTTGGCGCGGCCTCACGGGGTCTGGACGGATCCCGCGGGTGGATGGTTGGTCGGGGACAGTGAGAACCACCGGTTGCTGAGGTTGCGGTGAGGTGTGGTGGGTGGGCGTCATGGGACTGACACTTCCCGGTCGTGGAATGGTTGGTCTTGGCGTCCGAAGGCAGGATTGAAGTGGGGATGGGCGGAGGCGGGAGTCTGATGGACGTGCAAAGCGCGCGATTCCGACACGCGGCGCGCGGCTTTGCCACGGTTTCGTCCTTTTCTACAATTCCTGCGGCGGCTTGGTGACGGTTTGTCACCGCGGGGCATCGCTCCCGCCATGGGATCGTTGCGGCATCGTCGGTGCCTTCGTTAGCACCTCCGGCTGTAGAGATAGTACCAACCTGTCGGGCGATACTTCGTCGCGATGGGGGAACTCCTGCAGACGATGAAACGAAGAAGCACAGATACAACGAATCCCTGGCGGCGGGCACGAAAGACGGTCCGGAGCTGGGTTTCCATCCTCGGATTGGCCGGACTTGCTGGCGAATCATTCCTGCCGGCGCACGCAGGCCTGACGCCCCCGCATGGCATCTCGGCCATCAACCTTTCGGTCATCCAGAACGACACGGGAAACGCCGTGGAATCGGTCACGGTGGAATCGAAACTCTCGATCAATGACCTCCGGATCCGTCCGGGATCCAATCGCGGCGATTACAACCTCCAGGTCGGGGACATCGGCACGGACGATGTGGCAGCGGGTCTGCTGCTCGTCGCGGTGTCCGAAAACGGACGCGACAACGGCGAACTGGAGAACCTGCTCGGCTACGCCGCTCCGTCGTTCGACTACGGTGCCGCTGGGTACTGGGCGGTCGTGCAGGACGTCACGACGGATCGCGCCGAGTACAATATGAACATCGCCGCCGCGTATTTTCCCTATGACAAGTGGACGGCCGGTTATGCCCGGAATGTGAACCGCTCCAACGGTGCCACGAACAACTTCTTCGTCGGCTCGCCCGGACTTGTTCTGGGAACCCACTTCCGCGGGATCTCGGCGGGTCGTTCGAGGGTGGATCTCCGCACCCTGGGAATCTCCTCCACGAACTCCGGCGTGCTCTTGGTGAACCACGCCAAGAACGAGGGCAACTACGCGAACTCCGCGGTCAATGCGGATGGTACCTGGGAGATCTACATCAAGGACAACTTCGGCAGCGCGACCAACCCCCGGGCGCTGGAGCAGGATCCGGCGGCCTTTGTTTTCATTCCTCGCACGGATACCAACGTCGTGTCGGGACGGTTTGGCGTGGACGAGACGGGGACGAACGCTGTTGTGCTCCTGCACAACGGGGAGAATCCCCGGTTCACGGTCACCCAGTTGGAGCCGGGCCGGTTCCGGTTGGACATCGCCGGTGGTTCTCCTGCGGCGGGCGTTCTGATCACCTCGATGGAAGGGGGTCTGACCAACAATTTCGACAACGTCCTCAGCTATCAGGCGGATGGCAACGGATGGATCCTCGAGCACCGGGACACCGGCGTGTATCCGCCCGTTCTGGAAGCCTGCACCAATGAACCAGTCGCGGCCTTCGTGTATATCCCCGGCGCCACGCCCGGGATGTCCGCGGCGCCTGCGCGTACGGCGGTCACGACCGAGGACGGCGGCACCGCAACGGTGGACATCGTCCTCGATGTTCCTCCCTCGGCACCCGTCACGCTCCGTGTCGCTTCCACGCGGCCTGAAGAGGCCACCGTGGCTCCTGAAGTGCTCACGTTCCTTCCTGAAAACTGGAACGTGCCCCAGACCTTGCGAGTTTTCGGCCAGGACGATTCCAACGCGGATGGTGCCGCCGACTTCGCGATTGTGCTGACGGTCGCGGAAGGTTCGGACGCCTCCTTTGTGGGCGTGCCCGAGCTCCGTATTCCGGGCGTCAACTCCGACGACGAATCTGCCGGCATCACCGCATTTCCCGTGGACGGCATCCGTCTGACCGAAGCGGGATCCACGGCCACGACCGCTCTCCAGTTGAGCCGCCCGCCCGTCGCGACGGTTCGGATCCCGCTTACCTCGCTGGCGTTGGATGAAGCGGTGGTTGAGCCCGCGGAACTGGTGTTTACTCCGGGGAACTGGAACGTCGCCCAGATCGTCACCGTGCGTGGGGTGGACGACGGCCGGCAGGATGGGACTCAGGCCTTCACGGTTCGAGTGGGACCTTCCGTTTCCGACGATCCCGAATTCAACGGCCTTGCAGGCCGGCCGATCCAGGGCGAGACGTTGGATGACGACGTTTCCCGGTTGGTGTGGAATTACTCGCTGCCGCTCACGGTGGTTGAGTCGCAATCCATCACCTACACGCTCGCCCTCGGAACCCAGCCTGACCTTCCGGTCGACGTCGTCCTGACCTCTTCGGTCCCAGCTTCGGTGACCGTGACTCCCTCGTTGCTGACGTTCACGCCGGATGACTGGAAGACACCGAAGGTCATCACGCTGACGGCACCGGACAACGCCACCAATCAGCCGACGCTGCTGCTGAACATCAACCACACCCTCGGAACGGTGGACCCCGTGTACACCAACTTCGTGGGTGCCACACCGCTCCCAGCAGTGGTCCTCGACAACGAGACGACCATCGAGTTGCCTTCTGGCAACGCGTTCTACGGGCTTGGAATGCCGCCCGTCGGCATCGACGGACGCGCTACCCTGGCAGATCCCGATGCCACCACGTTCAGCGGAGCTCGCCTGGTGGTTTCGATCACCGCAGGCGGCACGGGTCGTGACCAGCTTGCCGTGCGTTCTGCGGCAACCAACGGATTCCCCGTCGCAGTGGACGGAACACGTCTTCTCCACGGTGGTGTCGAAGTCGGTTCCATCAACGGCGGGACGTTTCCTGCGGCATTGGACATCCTCTTTGGCAGCGCGGCGACCGCGCCGATCATCGAGGACGTCCTGCGGTCGGTGACCTTCGTGACGACCGGCACGACTCCCGGGCCGCGACTGCTCGCGGTGCGTTTTGATGACGGCCTGGGTGCATCGGGTACGGTGGCCAAGACGGTGCGTGTCGGCCGCGTTCGTCAGACGCAATTCCAGGAGGGCGCGGACTTCGGATATGGACTTTACACCGGTGCGGGCGACATCGCGCTTTCGCAGGTGGGCAGCTTCACGCCGTGGCCGATCGGTCGGACGCCCTCGCCCGCCGAAGGGTTGCTGATGGACTGGCCCGATGGTGGTGTGCCGAATGAATCGCAGATCCTTCTCCGATTTGATGACTTTGTTGGCACCAACACCTGGCAGGTCCCGCCGGGAGCCACGGTGTTGCTCGCGGAACTCGTCGTGCACGTGAACAACCCCGGAGACGGTGCCCGGTTGCATCGCATGCTGGTCCCGTGGGATCGCGATGCGGATACGTGGGACAGCCTGTTCCAGGGAGTTTCGCCGGATGACGTGGAGGCGCGTGCGGCCTACGAGTCCCAGCTGGGAGTCGAAGATGGCAGCGGTATCACTGGCCTCGGATTCGCCACCATCGGCGTCACCCCGGATGTTCAAGCCTGGGTCCGCGGGGAAACGAATCACGGCTGGGTGTTCCTGGGATGGCCGCTCCGTACGGACGGCACCGGTATCTCTCCGTCGGAGATTGGCGACATCAGCCAGCGCCCGCGGTTGCGGGTCCTGTGGACGGAGCCTGATGCCCGTGTCGTCAGCTTCCAGCAGGGAGTGGACGGCTATGAAGGGACGCGTGATACGCTCCTGCGCCATACCCAGCCGGAAACGCCGCTGGTAACGTCCGACGTCCTCTGGGCCGATTGGCCGGATGGGGCTGGGACCAACAGCATGCACTCGCTCATCCGGTTCGAGGACATTTTCGGCGCAGGTGCAGGCCGGATCCCGGCCAATGCCCGCATCGAGATGGCACTTCTTGATCTGCCGTCGGTCGGCACGGACAACATGGGCGACGGTGGGGCCTTCCACCGGATGCTGCAGGCGTGGGACGACACGGCGGCCACGTGGGCTTCCATGGTCAATGGCATCCAGGCCGACGGTATCGAAGCCGCGATTGAACCTTCCCTCGTCATTGGTTCGCCGACACTGGAGCCCGATGTCCAAGGGACGGTGAACACGGTCGAGGTCACCTCGGACCTGATCGCGTGGCAGTCGGGAACGCCGAACCACGGTTGGGCGGTGTTGCCGCTGACAGGCGGTGTGAATGGCTGGGGATTCCGGTCCTCCAAGTTCATCAGCTTCGTGGATCCCTTGAAGGCCGAGGGCGAACGCCCGCGCCTGCGGGTGTTCTACTCGATTCCTGGCGCTGCCGAGGCCGCGACCCTGGAGACGCCGGTGTTCGAAGCCACCTCGCTGAGGATCGGATTCACCGGGAGTCCGGGCGTCACCTATCGGGTGGTCCGCTCGGGAAATGTGGCCGGCACATATGAATCCATTGGGACCGCCACCACCGATGCCGCTGGGCGCGGGTTGGTGCAGGACAACAACCCGCCGGTCGACGGTGCTTACTACCGCGTAGTCACCCAGTGACCTGACCGTTTGCTGAACCAGGGACCGGAGGGGAGCGATGGCTCCCCTCCGGTTTCCTCGTTCTTCCCCCTTTCTTCCCTCCTCGAATCGAACGCATTGCCATGAATTTCCATCCTTCCCTCCGGCGACGTCAGGCCGGTGCCTTCACCCTGATCGAGCTTCTGGTGGTCATCGCGATCATTGCGATTCTCGCCGGGATGCTCCTGCCGGCCATGTCCAAGGCGCAGGAACGCGCCCGACGCATCGGATGCCTCAACAACCTCAAGCAGCTGGGAATCGCTTCCGTCCTGTACGCGATGGACCATCGGGGGCATCTCACGGCACCCACGTGGTCGCAGACGGAGTTCGTGCCCACCGAGTTCTCGGATCGCAGTGCGTCCGACGATGACGCTTCCTGGCTGTGGCCCGGATTCGTCCGGCCGTTCAAGAGTTATACCTGTCCGTCCACGCGGCATTCGATCCGGACGAACATGTTCCGGAAGCCGTTCTCGGCTTCGACCTACGTTTACGATCTGACGGACAATGCGGTCAGCAGGAAGGCGTTCGGAACCAGTTACGAAATCTTCGGAACGATGGCGGATCGCCAGAGCGACGGCACCGTGGCGACCATCAAGAAGACTGAGTCGTCGGTGAACTCCAAGGTCATCACCCGGTTCACCGAAGCCCTGCGGACAGCGCCGGGGCCGTCGAACATCCTCCTCATGCTCGACGCGGACGATCGCGCTGCGGAGAACCTTGGGACCGTGAACAACAACTGGCCGGACAAGGGGGACAACCATGGTGAACTGGGAGCGACGATGAACTTCACCGATGGCCACGCGCGGTTCGTGAAGCGTCAGGAGTATTTGCGCGTGCTCAACCTCAGCCAGGATTCGAACAATCGCCCCCCGGACGGGTTCTGAGGACCGTGCCCTGGAACTGCGTGTGGGCTTGGGGAAGATGAAGGGAATCTTTCGCCCCGCTGGGGCTGGTTCTTCATCACACGCGAAACCCACGGCTGACGCGGTGGGCTATCATCTCTCGGCCCTCCGGGCCTGAGGGGGGCCTGCCGGGTGAGGGCACCCGGCCTTCAAGGCCCTGGGAACTGGCGACTAGCCTCTGGAAACTCCCCCCTGTAGGCCGCGTGCCTCCACGCGGCGTTTCAGGATACAGGCTCAGAGGCATTGAGGCTCGGGTGCCAGAGGGAGCCGCAGCCGGGGCATTTGTTGGTGTCGAGGGCGAGTTGGTGTCCGCAATAGGCGCAGTAACGGATCTGCCGTTGGACGACCGGGGCGGGCGCGGGCGCGGGTGGTGGAGTGACGGGCGCAGGGGAACGGACAAAGCCAAGGTATCGCGTGCCCTGATGGGCGAGTTCGCCGAAGTCGTCGTCAGCGAGCGCGCTGTAGTCGGAGGCCTTCACCTGGAACTCCTGCCGGGCGTGGTCGGAGAGACGTTCGAACGTGATGTAGTAGCTGGTGGATGCGGAGGAATCGCCGGAACCGCCGCTGACGTGGGTGCGTTTGGTGACGACGCGCGCAGGGAACCGCAGTTGGGGTGCGGCGTTGTTGGAGGACCACTGCGCAACGCCCTTGATGATGGTTCCGATGATGACGAACGCGATGAACCCGGCCACGAGGACGAAGACGACGAAGAACGCGGCGAAGGGGAACGGCATGCTGTTCATGATCGGGTGCGGTTATCGCGCTTGGGAGAGGCGCGGGCGCCTTGAATTTTCAGGGGATTTTCGTCCGTGCGTGGCACCCCGGATCCTCGGGCGGACGGGCTTCCCTGGGTTCAATGGTTTCGGCCCGCGGCGGCGGCGTCGACAAGCAGGGTGACTTCGGGGTGGAGGTGCAGGAAGGAGGCAGGGAAACGCGTGGTGATGGGGCCCTGGAGCAGGCGGCGCAGTGCGTCGCGTTTTGCCTTGCCGGTCACGAGGAGAAGGATGCGTCGCGCGTGGAGCAGGTCCGACATGCCGAGGGTGAGGCCGAACGTGGGACGTTCCGGTTCGTTGGCGAGCATCGAATGGCGGAGGGATTCGGGGGATAGGCTGGCAATGTGGGCGTGGGGTTGCAGGGCGTCATCGGGTTCGTTGAAGCCGAGGTGGCCATTGAGACCGAGGCCAAGGATGGCGGTATCGATGGGGCCGTTGGCAGCGAGCCAGTCGCGGATCCGGGTGCATTCGGCACCGGGGTTGGCCGGATTGCTGTTGAAGCCGACGTAGCGCGAATCGAGGCCCAGGGGCGCGATCAGCGTATTGCGGAGGAACGTTTCGCAGGTGCCGGGACGTTCCATGGCGAGACCGCCCCATTCGTCCAGCTTGATGACCTTCATGAAGCGGGTGAGGCAGGGGGCGGCGCGCCCATGGCGCGCGAGGATTTCGTAGGTGCGCAGGGGCGTGGCTCCCGTGGCGAGGCACAGGAGTGCGTGGGGTTTTGATTCGAGTCGGGCCGCGATGGAGACGGCGGCGGCGGTGCTGACGGCTTCGTGGTCTGCGAGAACGGTGGATGCGAGCATGGATGGAGGAGCGGAGGGTCGGGGGTTGTGGACAACGCGGGGGGAGCGCTGTCCATGTTGCGGTGGATTGGGGGGAAAGTGGGAGGGCTGGAATCAGAGGATCGGTTTGATGCGGAGATTCCGGTGCTCGACGGCGTCGGGGAAGTTGTAGTTCTGGATGCCGATGTAGCCTTCGAGGGGGCGTCCTTCGGTGTCGGTCCACGTGTTCACGAGTTGGCCATTGATGCGGAGGGCATAGTTGGGACCAACACAGGTGAGTTCGTACGAGTTCCACTCGCCGATGGGCTTGAGCGTGTTTTTTTGCGGCTGGCGGAATGGATAGAAACCTCCGGTGGCGTCCTCGGGCTTGAGGGGAGGTTCAACGCCGATCTCGAACTCGTGGCCCTGACGCACGCCGATCCACGGATCCTGCCCGGGATCGGGAAAGCGGAAGAAGATGCCGGAATCCGACTTGGGCCCCGTGTGGCGCCACTCGCCACGCAGGATGAAGTTGGCGAACGTCCGTTGGGTGAACCAATGGAGGCCCATGCCGCCGTTGCCGGTGGCGACGCCCTCCTTGATCTCCACGTTGCCGGGACCGCAATGCTTCCAATGTTCGAGGGCGGCACCCGTCAGGAGCGGAGTGAAGCCGGATTCACCGGAAGGTTCGGCTGGGACGGAGGAGAGTAGGGAGGTTGGGATGGAACCGATGGGTCGGGCTTCGAAGTGGCGATAGTATAGTTCGGCGGCCTCGCTCTGGAGTTGGATGCGGCCGTTGGAGAGGCGGACTTCGCGGTCGGCTTCCTTGTAGCGGGGGTTGGAGAGGGCGAGGACGACCTGCCCGTTGAGGATGTGCAGGGCCTGATTGCCCCAGGCGATCACCTCGGCGGTGTTCCATTCCCCGTGGGGTTTCTCGGGATCGAGGGGCGAGGTGACGCCTTCGAAGGGTTGGACGGTGTAGCGCGGGGCGCCGGGCGACCAGAGGACACACTTCTCGCCGGGGCTTTCACCGCGGTAGGGAATCGCGGGTTGATCCTGGAGGACGAAGTTCCGGCCTTCCACGTCGCAATACGCGCCGGCGACGCTCCACCACTGGCCGACACCTTTCTCCATGACGTTGTATTCGACCGAGCGCATCCAGGCGTCGGAGCCCGCGCCGTGGGGGCCGACGGCCCAATAGAGGATGCCGGAATCACGGTAATGACGGGCTTCGGCGCGGGGTGGCCACTTCTTCGTGCCCCAGCGGTATTGGACGCGGATGTGGACGTTGGTGAAGGCGGCGTGGGTGGTGATGGCTCCGTAGATTTCGCCGGTGATGTGGATGGCGGGTTCGCCATCGATCTGGGTGATGCGGAAGACGCGATGGGGATCGTTGTTGAGACCGATGGGTTTCTTCGTGACTGGATCCGGACCGAGGTAGAAGTCGAGGCCGGAGAAGTCGCGACCGTTGAAGAGGGGTTGGAATGGAGCTTCCGCGGCGGCGAGGTGCAGTGTTGCGGCTCCCGCGAGCACGAGGGCAGTGCAGTGGATGGAGGCAAGGGAGTTCATGGGTCAGGTTCCGCTGCGGAGGCTTTCCAGGTAGGCGACGAGGTCGGCGAAATCGTCGAGGGCCAAGGATCCTTCGAGACCCTCGGGCATCAGGGATTGGGTGGTGGGATGCCGGGATCGGATGCGGGACTTGGGAAGGAGCATGGGCTCTCCGCCGGCGGGTTGGAGAGAGAGGGCATCGGTGGTTTCGGCACGGATCATTCCGAGCACTTCATCGCCGTCGGTGAGCTCGAACCGGGTGAGGGCATAGCCTTCGCGGACGGCGCGGTTGGGCCAGAGGATGCTTTCGGCGAGCGTGCGGCGATCGAACTGGGCTCCGGCACCGCTGAGGTCCGGGCCGATGTCCGTGCCCTGGCCCTGGACGCGGTGGCATTGGATGCAGGCGACGCCGGTGCGGTCTTCGAAGAGTTGTTTGCCCTTGGCGCTGTCTCCGCGGTTCGCGAGGGCGTGTTCGAAGAAGGCTTCGCGGGTGGGGCGGGGTGTTTCGATGGCGAAGAGGGCGGCGGTGTCCGGTGTGCGGTGAGTTCGATAAACGGATTGGAGTTCGGCGATGGCGGGCGGGGTGAGCTTCGGGAGACGCTGAAGGATTCGGGGGAGGGCCTCGGCGTGGATGCGATGGAGGGCTTGTCGGGCGCCAGCGCGGCCCGCTGCGGATCGTGATTCGAGTGCTTCGAGGTAGAGATCCAGCGCCCGGATGTCCGGGGTTTGCAGGAGGGCTTCGACGGCCTGGGATTTGAGAGCCGGGTCGGAGGCGGCCTGGACCAAGGCGGGGATGACGGTGGTGGATCGCAGGGGCACGAGAGCGGCGAGGGCGGCAGAACGGACTGCGGGGGAACCAGAAGCCAGTAGTTCGGCGAGGGCGGGTGCGGCGGCAGGATCCCCGGTGAAACCGAGGGCGCGGATGGCAGGCGGAAGCAGGGGCGATTCGGCATCCCGGGCGAGTGCCGTGAGGCGTGAGACAAGGTTGGAACGGCCGATCTGGCCGGCGAGTTCGACGAGGTGTTCCGAACGGGTGGCGTGTGGATGGTCGGCGGCGAGATCCAACAGCGCGATTGCCGTGGAGGCGTCGTTGGTGGATTGCAGGAGGTCGGTGAGACTGGGATCGAGGCGTTCGGCGAGGGGGCTTTTGCGGGCCAGATCCAGGCCGATGATGCCCGCGCCGGGTACGTGCAGGCGGGCCATGGTACGCAGGTACGCGCTTCGGAGGTTGGCATCTGCTTCCTTGCCGAAGCGTGCGGCCACTTGCAAGCCGAGATCCGGGTCGGGTTTCTGGCCAAGGGCTTCGAGAGCGAGTTGGCGGAAGATGGGAACCGGTGAATCGCCAAGGAGGTTGAGAAACAGGAGTTGGATCTGTTCGGTGGCCTCCCACACCTGGGTCCTCGCGGGGCGTTGAAGCCGGAAGGGGTGATACGCCCACCAACTGCCATCCCACGGGAGCGGTTGGAGTCGGATGTGGGAGAGCAGGCCGATCGCGTTGGTGCGGGCAGCGCGGACAACGGCCGTGTTGGTGGCCGCCTTGCAGAGGATTGCGACGAGGTTTGTGTCCCAGGTTTCGCGCACGGCGAAGCGCGCCCCTTCGCGAATCCTTGGTTCCCGGTCTCCGAGGGCGTGGGCGATCTGATCCCACGCAGACGCGTGTCGACGTCCGATGCGATTCAGCGCGGTGAAGGTGGCGTGGAATGGGAAGAGATCGGGGGTGTTGAGGGCCTGGATCAGGGCGGGGACCTGCGCGGGTGAGCCGCAGCGGCCGAGGGCAACCGCGGCGTGAAGGCGGATCGATGCGTCGGAGTGCTGGAGGAAGGGAACGAGGGATTCTGGCGGGAAGGAGCGCGTGGATTCGCCGGCGTGGCGCAGGAGTTGGCGGAGCAGGGGTGTGGGAGCGCTGGTGAGGATCGGTGCGGAATCGGGCGATGACAGGGAACTCGCACTGTCGATGGCTTGCAGGGCCCACAGGGCATGGATGCGTGCGTGGTCGGAGGCGCGGGTGTCGCGGAGGAGACCGAGGAGCGCGGGGATCTGGTTGGTGCCGCGTTGGGACAAGGCGCGCTGGGCGGAATGGCGGACGGTATGGGCAGGATGGGCGAGGGCTTGGAGCAGGTCGGGACCGG
>JBIKWS010000568.1:0-3546 GCA_044356195.1 Cyanophyceae cyanobacterium | reverse complement strand
AGCGGACGCCGCGTTCGGCAAACCGCCGGGCCAACAGGCATTGCCGCGCGAAGGAATCCGTCGCGGTCTCGCCGACGCCGTAGCGTGCGAGGGTTTCCTTGGATTCGCCCTTGAGATCGAGAAGTTCGGGAACCTCCGCCTGCATCCGGAAGGCGAGCTCGTAGGATTGGATGACGCCCTCGACCTCGGCGTGTCCGTCGGTGGTGCGGAGGAAGTCGCGGTTCATCTCCTGAACGAGGTCGATCTGGCGCCGTTGCTGGGGATCGGTGAGCAGATGGTTCTCGATGTTGCCTAGGGAGGCCGCGGGATTGTTCTCACGCAGCGAGCCGATGCGCGTGCCCTGGTAGACGGCGGGTAGGAAGGCACTGCCGAAGGTCTGGGCACCGAACTGCAAGGGCGGCGAAAGGGTGATGAACCCCGGCAGGTTCTCGTTCTCCGTGCCCAACCCGTAGAGCACCCACGCGCCCATCGACGGGCGGATGAACTGCGAGGTCCCGGTGTGCAACTGGACGAAGGCCTGCGGGTGATTGGGGATGTCGGTGTGCATCGATCGCACCAGGCAAAGGCGGTCGGCGTGCCGGGCCACATGCGGGAACAACTCCGAGATCCACAGCCCGGACTGGCCGTGCTGACGGAACGAGAAGGGTGAACCGATGAGCTTCGCACCGCCGCCGCGGGATTGCCCCGGCTTGCCCGCGTCGCGTTGCAGGTTCGGCTTGTAGTCAAAGGTGTCGAGGTGCGACGGCCCACCCTGCATGCACAGGAAGATCACGCGCTTGGCGCGCGGCTTGAAGTGGGGCGCACGGGCACCCAACGGAGCCGACGAGGCCTCGGGCGCAGGGAGCGTTGCCGTCGGATTTCCCGCTGCCGCTGCGGCCACGCCGGAGAAGGCCATCCAGCCGAAACCGGCGGCGACCGATTGCAGCAGTTGGCGCCGGGTCATCGGTCGGGCCTGGACACCGTTGCAGGAGTAGGGAGCGTTCATGGTTGGGGAGCGGTATGGAGGTGTGAAAGGGATTCAGCGCACAAACCGGAATTCGGCGGAGGCAAACAACGCCTGCGTGAACGAGGTCCACGCCACTTCACCCGGGCGCATGGTGTCGCGACCGGTGTTGCGTTGGCCGGGACGCCGACGTCGATCCGGCGGCGGGTTGGTTGAGCCTGGGTTGCGCGCCACGTCGCCGATTTCATCGCGCAGGAATTCGGCGGCCCGCAGGAGTTCGCGGGGCGTCGGAGGCCGACCAAAGGCCAGTCGGTACGCGCGGTCGATGCGGTCGCGCGGACTGAGCCCTCCATCCGCCAGGAGGCGTCGGGCGAAGGCACGGGAGATCGCCACGATGTCCTCGTTGTTCATCAGGTACAGCGCCTGGGCGGGAACGTTGGTCGTGTCGCGGTCGGCCACGACGAGGCTGGGTTCGGCGAAGTCGAAGAGTTCCATCGATTCAGGAACGAAGCCGCGGATGACCGGAAGGTAGACACTGCGCTTCCGTGCGAAGTCCCCGGTGCGCAGGGAATCGGCACCGCGACGCAGGGGGCCGTCGCCGATCGCAGCCACCGGCGATCCTTCGGGTGGCTTGGTGTCGAGGATGCCCGCCACCGCGAGCATGGCGTCACGGATGGCTTCGGCGTCCAATCGACGCGGGCTCGAGCGCCACAGCAGGGTGTTGTCCGGGTCGAGTTCCAGCCCCTTCGCGGAGGTGTCCGACGAAAGCTGGTAGGTGCGGGAGAGCACGAGTTCGCGGAGCAGCTTCTTCAGCGACCACCCGTTCGAAGCGAACTGCACGGCGAGGTGATCGAGCAGTTCAGGATGCGTCGGCTTCTCACCCAGCGCACCGAAATCGTCCGCCGTGCGGACGATGCCGCGACCGAAGAGATGCAGCCACGCGCGGTTGACCTCGACGCGCGCGGTCAGCGGATTCTCGGGTCGGGTCAGCCACTCCGCGAGCTGGCGACGGCCGGATTCGCGAGGAGGAATGGACGGGGCAGGAACCGTGTTGAGCACCTCGACAAAGCCACGGGGCACCGGGTCCCCGCGCTGGCTGATCTCGCCGCGAACCAACAGGGCGCAGTTCATTGGACGGCCCTCGCGGACGCCCATGGCGCGCGGGGAACCTTCGGGAGGCATGGGCGGCAAGGGGGCCTCGGGCTCGGATCGGCCGCGGTTCTGGACCGCACGCCGGACGGCCGCCTGCCGTGCGGCCTTGCCACGGGGCCGGTCGGTATCCACGCGGGTGGGTTCTGGCGGCAGCGGTTCCGCCGGCTTGCCCAGCGCAATCAGGCTGGAAGGCTGGCGATTGCCCTGGTTGGTCACCGTGCCGTAAAGCGTCTGGCTGCTGCGGAAGATCCCGGCCATGGCGTAGTAATCCTTCTGGCTGATGGGATCGAACTTGTGATCGTGGCACCGGGCGCACGCCACGGTCACCCCCAGCACGGCGCGCGTCGTGACGTCGATCTGCTCGTCGACGAGTTCCATCAGGAACTGTTCGCGGCGGCGTTCGTTGAGCCCTTTCGGACCCACGGCCAGGAACCCGGTCGCCACCACGTTGCGGTCGCGCTCCGAGAGATCGTCCGTGGGCATCAGGTCACCCGCCACCTGACGCCGGATGAATTCGTCGTAGGGCATCCCGGCGTTGAGGGCGTCGATGACCCAGTCGCGATATCGCCAGGCTTCGGGGAAGGCGTTGTTGCGTTCCTTGCCCGTGCTTTCGGCATAGCGGGCCACGTCCAGCCAGTGGCGGCCCCATCGCTCGCCAAAGAACCGCGAAGCCAACAGGTCGTCCACGATCTTGGCGTAGGCTTCCGGCGTGGGATTCGCGGCATACTTCTCCACCACCTCGGGAGCCGGAGGCAGACCCACCAGGTCAAAGCTCACGCGCCGGATCAGGGTACGGGGATCGGCGTCCGCGACCGGTTCAATGCCCTTGAGCTCGAGTGTGGCGAGGACGAAGCGATCGATGTCCGAGCGCGGCCAGTCCGTATGCTTGACCGCAGGCACCGCCGGAGCCTTGGGCGGCTGGAAGGACCAGAAGGTCTTGCCCGTGGCGAGATCCGGCGCGCGCAACGACACCGGGGCGGCACCCTCCCGAGGATCCGGGGCGCCGCGCCGGATCCATTCCTCGAAGTCGGCAACGACCGCCGCCGAAAGCTGTTCCTTCGGCGGCATGCGGCGGTCCTTGTCGACCCAGCGCAGGGCTTCGAGGATCGGGCTGGCCTTGAGGTCGCCCGGCGTGAGGATTGCTCCGTGGTCGCCGCCCTGATGGATGGCATCGCGGGAATCGAGCAGCAGCCCACCCTTCCGCTTCCCCGAGGCCTCGGAGTGGCAGGAGTAGCACTTGTCGACCAGCACGGGCCGGATGCGCTTCTCGAAGAATTCGTGGCCGGCAGGATCCGCTGCGGCCGCGTGGCCCACCGGGAATCCAGCGAGGAGCGCGGCGACGGACAACAGGACGGTAAGGAGGCGCGGCTTCATGGTGATCGGGCAGAGCCCGGGTTCTGGAAGCATCGACGCGCGCCAACGCTCCGAGGTTACGGAGTTGGGGTGAGGTT
>JBIKWS010000567.1:0-3549 GCA_044356195.1 Cyanophyceae cyanobacterium | reverse complement strand
GGGGCGGAACCGGAAGGAAAGTGCGCGGGTTGGTTGCCGCCGGCGATGCCGTGGTCGCCGTCGAAGTGGCGGGCGGCTCCGATGATGCCGGCCGTCGCGGTCGTGCCGGTGTCCTTGGCGCTGGTTCCGGACACTTCGTCGCGGGCGACGGTACCGAGGTGCCAGACCGCGGCGTAACCGTTGGACGCGTCGAAGACGGGACCGGCGGCGGGTGCCGGCGTGGAGGTCCCACCCCATTGAATGCGGAGTTCCTGTTGATCGTTTCCGCGGATCACGGGGATGCGCACCCAGACGGCGGCGCGTTGGTTGGCCGGATCCCACGCCTCGATCTGGTGGGCGAGCGGGGTGCCGTCGGCCGAGGTGAAGCGGAGGTCGGCACCATCCGGAAGGGCGTTGGCGAACGGGAACGAATCGCCGTTGAGTCGGACCAGCAGCGGAAAGCCCTCCACCGTGGTGCCGCTCGGGAGCGCGGCACCATCCGGCGTGGTCAGGATCCAGAGCGAACCGGATCCTGGGGACGCGGCGGCCAGTTGAGTGGCAGCGAGGACGATGGCACCGAAGGCGAGCGGAAGGTGGAGGGCTTTCATGGTGGCAGGCTTGTCAGGCGACCTCGACGACGCGGCGACCGAGGACGTCGAGGCGCGGGCGGATGCCGAGGCCGGGCGCGGTGCCGGCGGACATGTAGCCGTTGACGCGTTGCGGGGCGTTCTCGGCGGTGCTGACGGTGACGTAGGAATTGAAGTCCGTGGACGTGAAGCGGTACGCCTCGGGCGTGCTGTGGGCGAGGTGGGCGATGGCGGCGGTGGTGATGTCACCGCCCCAGCTATCCTCGAGGGTCATGGCGATGCCCATGGAGACGCAGAGGTCGCGGGCCTGGCGCGTCTTGGTCAAGCCGCCGAGCTTGCTGATCTTGAGGTTCACGACATCCGCGGCGAGATCGGCGCGGGCGCGGAGCAGGACATCGAGGCTGTCGATGTTCTCGTCGAGGACGAACGCATGGTCCGTCTGGCGCCGGACGGCGAGGCATTCCTCGTAGGTGAGGCAGGGTTGCTCGATGTAGACGTCGACGTCGCGGACGGCACGCGCGACGCGCACGGCGTCATGCTGGGTCCAGCCGGTGTTGGCATCGGCGACGAGGCGGTCGGTGGGTTGGAGGATCGAGCGGACGGCGCGGATGCGTGCGATGTCCAGATCGGGATCGCCGCCGACCTTCAGCTGGAATCGGGTGTACCCCTCGGCGCGGTAGCCGGCGACCTTGGCGGCCATGATCTCGGGATCCTCCTGGGAGATGGCGCGGTAGAGCCGGACGGATTCGCCGTAACGGCCGCCGAGGAGCACGCAGACGGGAAGCCCGGTGGCCTGCCCGAGGATGTCCCAACAGGCGATGTCGATGCCGGACTTCACGTACGGATGCCCCTTGAGGGCGGCATCCATGCGGTGGTTGAGCTTGGTGAGTTCGCGCGGGTCTTCACCGATCAGGTGGGGGCCCAGTTCGCGGAGGCCCGAGCGCACGCCCTCGGCGTAAGCCGGCAGGTAGAATGGCCCGAGCGGACAGACCTCGCCGTATCCGATGAGACCGGTGTCGGTCTCGACGCCGACGATGGTGCTGTCGAACACGGTGACGGACTTGCCGCCGGACCACTTGTAGGTGGTTTCGTGGAGGGGGAGATCGACGCGATGCGCGAAGATGCGGGTGATTTTCATGGCTTGGTAAAGGAGGGAACACCCCACAACCGCCCGACAAGTTGCTCGGTTTCGGGATCGGCGGCGTGGAGTTGGGTACGGTCGAAAGGAAAGAAATCGTTGCGTGTGAAGAAGGCCTCGGTGGATTCGGCGAAGAACTCCATGGGGTTCACGAGGGCGTAGGCGCGGTCGGTGTGCGAGCGGCCCTCGCTGTCCTTCCGTTCGACCTTGTCGTACTTGCCCGAGGCCTTGATGCGGGCGTGTGCGGCCTTCAGTTCGGGGTTGCCGAAACCGCCGGGGAGAACCCGGTCGTGGTAACCGTGGGCCAGTTCGTGGAGGGTGAAGTTCGGCATGCGCCGGGTCTCGGCTTCGAAATCCTTGATGTCGGTGAACTCGACCGCGCGGGCCATGGCGGGGTTGCGTTTGTTGGCGCGGAGCCATCCGGCGTCCGGATGGTATTCAGCGCTGCCGCCGACGCCGGGATACGGGGACGAGAACCAGAGGGGGATCTCGCGCAGGCGGGCGACGGCGGGGGCGGGGACGACGCGGACGATTTCCTTGAGTTGGATGCCTAGGAGTTCGACCGCGCGGGCCGTAGCCTTGGGTTCGTCCTGCAGCAGGCGGACGTCGATGTGAAGGGTCCAGCCCTCGATGACGTTGGTCTGGTGGGTGACCACGGGTTCGGCGGCCCGCAGGAACAACGGGAGGAACAGGAAGGCGAGGAGTAGGCGGGGGAGTTTCACGGGCGGGAGCGCGGTGTCGATGTGGTGGGACTTTTCCTTGGCTGGAAGCGGGGTGAAGGGAACGGTTACCTCAGGGCGACGGGGACGTCGCCACCCCGGACTTCTGTTGCGCGGGTGGTGGTTGGACGAGCCCAGGTGTGTGCACGGATCAACTATGGAGTGGCGTCGGCGGGCGTCTTGGTTGAGAACGGCGCGGTCCCGTGAATTCGCGCACACCATCAGAATCGTTGAAGCGGATGCCCGAGGCGCCGACGTCAGTCGACGCCGGGTTGCTGGAGATGCTTTTTGATCAGGCACCCGACGTGGCGTTCTTCATCAAGGACGTGAGCGGGCGATACACGGCGGTGAACCAGTCGTTGGTGGAACGCCATGGACTGCAGTTGAAGTCGCAGGTGCTGGGGAAGCGGCCGACGGATATCTGCCCCGGGGATCTCGGGCGCATCCCGGCGGCGCAGGATGCGTCGGTGCTGCGGACGGGGCGGCCGTTGCTGGATCATCTGGAGTTGCATTGGTACGCGCCGCACAAGCCGGGTTGGTGCCTGACGACGAAGCTGCCGATCCGGGACGGATCCGGGGTGTGCATCGGGTTGCTCGGAATCTCGCGGGACGTGCGCGCGCCGATTGCGGCGAGCGAGATTCCGATGGGGTTTGCCACCGCGTTGGAAGGTCTGGAGCAGAACCCCGCGGAGGCGGTGTCGCCCTCGGGTTTGGCGCGGAAGGCGCGGATGGCGCCGTCGCGGTTCGCACGCCTGATGAAGCGGTTCTTTGGGATCACCCCACGGCAGTTCATCGCGAAGACCCGGATCGCGGCGGCGTCGTTGATGCTGCGGGAAACGGAGCGCAGCGTGGCGGAGATCGCCGTGGCGTGCGGGTTCTATGACCACAGTGCGTTCACGCGGGCTTTCCGGAGCGTGACGGGGGTCACGCCGACGCAGTATCGGGCGGCGAATGGTGGGGGAGCAAAAAAGGCCGCTCCCTGAGGAGCGGCCCATGGTGAAGTGTGGTGCCGGCGTGGGCCCGGTTACTTCGTGTTGCCGAGATTGGCGGGACCGTTCACCTGCGAGTTGACGCGGAGACGGAGGCCATTGAGTCGGATGAACCCGGAGGCGTCAACTCGCAGGTG
>JBIKWS010000566.1:0-3550 GCA_044356195.1 Cyanophyceae cyanobacterium | reverse complement strand
GGTTTGACGGAGGTTGTCGCCAATGGCCTGGCCGCGGTCAGGCAGAGCCGGGGTCACAAGGGTGGCGGCGGCGGTGGCGAGTTGGTCATTGGCACGGCGGAGCAGCGCTCGGGTCTCGGCGAGGCGCGTCGAGGTGGCTTCGGACCGGCGGGTGGCCGCAGATGCCTCGGACTCGGCGCGGGCAAGGGCGTTGGTGGTGGAGGCGAGCTCGCGGGCGGATTCGACGACGGCCTGGCGCAGGGTGGAAGCGGCGTGCCATTGGTATCCGACAGGTGCGGCGGCCAGGAGAAGGCAGACAGCGGCGGTCTGGGTGTTGGTCAGGGCCATGAGCTTGGCGACAAGGAGGGCGAGGGCGGAAGAAGAGGCGGCGGTCCCCGCTGCGGCGAGGGCGATGGAGGTAATCGAGGTGGCGAGCTGTGCGGGAGCGGTCGTGAGGGCGGCGGCTTCAAGGGTCTTTCCGGCGAGCGCGCCCGTGGCGCTGGGGGCACCCCGACGGCGCAGGATTCCCGCGAGAGCTTCAAGGGCGCGGCTGGTACGTTTCTGCGCGGCGTCTTCGCCGACGCCGAGGGTGTGGGCGATCTCCCGGAATGGTCGGTTCTCGAAGTAACGGAGGAACAGCGTGCGGCGGTCCTTCTCGGGGAGTTCGAGGAGGGCATCGTCGAGGATCTCGAATGGCAGCGGATCCGCTGATTCCGGGGTGGGCATGGTGGTGCCGAGTTGGGCGGCTTGGTCTTCGCGGGATAGACGGCGCAGGTCGGTGCGCTGGCGGAGTCGGGCCTCGAGGATGGCCGCGCGGTGGAGCCATCCGGCCAGGCCGCCGTCGGGTCGGATGGCAGCGGCCTTGCGGGCGAGGGAAACGAAGACGTTCTGGGCGACTTCTTCCGCGGCGGTCCGGTTGCCGAGGATCCGCAGGGCCGTGCCGAAGACGAGGTTCACGTGGCGTTGGACGAGTTGGCCGAAAGCCGCCTCGTCGCGGTGGGCGAAGTGGTCGCGAAGGAGTTGTTCGTCTGTGGCGTGGCCGTCCTGCATGGCTTCGATCCGGTTTCCGTCGTGCTTTTCAGGAAACCTGCCGGTCAGGGAGGAATCCGACATGGAAAGTTGCGGGACGCGGGGAAGAGGGGATTTAGATGCCGTCGGGATCGGGATCGAGTCCCAGCCACTATCGATTCCTATGCCGATTGCGATGGTGATTGCGACCTGGAGGGGCAAAAGGGGGTGGTTTCGCCGGTTTGGGTCCCGATGCAGCCGGCCGGTGGGAATTGTGGGTTGGGTTGGGGCGGGGTGCCGATTTGCAACCGGACGTCGCATATGCGACGTCCGGTTGCAAATGGGGGCAGGATCGGGGTGCTTTTTTGGCCTTTTTGCAACCGCGCGTCGCATATGCGACACGCGGTTGCAAACGGGGAGGGGAAGGGAATGGGCGGATCCGGGAGTGGGATCCACGGTTTGGAGACCTCAATCGGTGATTTAAGGAAAGTATACTTTCCTTAAATGGCCTGTTTAAGACGGTAGCCTGTGGTTTGGGGAGATTTGTCGCCGTGGAAGGGGAAGAAGTCCTGACCCTGCGAACCACCGATTTCGCGGGCAGACTCCAGGGTGGGCTGTGGCTGTGGATGGAACGTCGGGGTCAGGGCAAGCGAAGGATTGGTTTGGGGACCTGATTTGCAACCGGACGTCGCATATGTGACGTCCGGTTGCAAATGGGGGCTGGATCGGGGTGCTTTTTCGGCCCTTTTGCAATCTCGCGTCGCATATGCGACGCGCGGATGCAAACGGGGGAGGGGATGGGCGGATCCGGGAACGGGCTATCTCGTCTGCTGGAGATCACATGGGCTGCGCCGGGTGGGGGCACCCGGCCTTCAGCCTTGAGACTGAAACTGAAAACTTCGAGCTCCCCTCCGTCAGCCTCGTTACCTCGGCTGCTACGTTTGGGGGGCTGGGAACTGGCAACTGGGATCTGGGAACTCTCAGTCCCCCTTTACCACGCCCGGCGGAGGACGCGGAGGAAGTTGGCGTGGTTGAGTCCGTCGATGTCGGATTGGGACCAGCCGCGGGCGCGGAGACGCTCTCCGAGTTGGGGGATGTCGGCGATGGTCTTGAGGTCCTGCGGGGTCTGTTCGTGGCCGTAGGCGCCGTCGAGGTCGGTGCCGATGCCAACATGCGCGGCGGAGCCGGTGATCTGGCAGATGTGGTCAACGTGGTTGGCGACGGTGTCGAGGGAGACGCCGGTGGACTCCGGGGTGGACTGGCCGCGGACCCATCCGGGGACGAGCATCCAGGCGTCCATGGCCATGCCGATGACGGCGTCGCGCTGGGCGAGGAGCCGGATGAAGTCGTCGGGCAACTGACGTTGGTGAGGGACGAGGGCGCGGCAGACGTGGTGACTGGCCCAGATGGGGCCGTCGTAGAGATCGAGGGCTTCGGTGAAGCACTCGTCGGAAAGGTGGGTGACGTCGAGGATGAAGCCGAGGCGTTGCATCTCGCGGAGGAGGTCGCGTCCGCGGGCGTTGAATCCGCCGGTGGTGCTGGTGCCCTGGGCATAGACGCCGGGGCCGTAGTGCGCGGGGCCGATGGCTCGGAGGCCATAGTTCCAGGCGCGTTCGAGGTGGTTGAGGGTGATGAGGGAATCGGCACCTTCGAGGGAAAGGATGCATCCGATGGGGCGTGGGGCGGCACCGGGGATCTCGGGGGTGGACCAGAGGGCGATCTGGGATTCGAGGGCGGCGCGGTCGCGGATGAGACGGATTTCGCCGGCTTCCTCCATGGCTTCGTACCAGGCGCGTTGCCCCTGGGTCATGGCCCAGGCCTGGGCCGGGGAGGCCCATCCGGCGACGGGGCTGTAGGCGTTGTGTTCGACGCGGGCAATCTGCGTGGCGACGCACAGGCCGATGCCGGCGCGGCGCATCTCCGGGAATGAAACGGTGGCGCGGCCGCGATCGGGTTTGTCGCGCAGGTGGGCTTCGCGTTGGCGGAGGTCAGCGAGGGGCCGCGTGAGATCGCGGTTCCACTCGATGGCGTTCATGGCGAGGTCGAGGTGGGCGTCGAAGACAAACATGGGAAGAAGATTGGAGGGGATTCAGGTTGTCCGCAGATGGGGGAGGTGGGGACCAGAGGGGTTCACAGATGACACAGATTTCACAGATGACACGGAGGATCGTTTAGAAAAGGGGGCCGAGGATCCAGGGGGCGAATTCCTCGTCGCCGATGCCAAGGAGTTCGGACTTGGTGCGTTTGCCGGCGGCAACGGCGACGATTTCCTCGAAGATGCGGCGGCCGACCTCCTCGACGGTCTCGGTGCCGTCGAGGATGGTGCCGGCATTGAGGTCCATGTCGTCCTTCATCCAGTCGTAGAGGGTGGTGTTGGTGGCGACCTTGATGCAGGGCATCGGCTTGCAGCCATAGACGCTGCCGCGGCCGGTGGTGAAGACGCCGACGTTGCAACCTCCGCAGACGAGGCCGGTCATGCTGACGGGGTCGTAGCCCGGGGTGTCCATGAAGGCGAAGCCGGACTGGGAGACCTCCTCGGCATACTGGTAGACGGCGGCGAGGG
>JBIKWS010000565.1:0-3556 GCA_044356195.1 Cyanophyceae cyanobacterium | reverse complement strand
CGGGGTGTCCGATTCATCGAATTGACCTGTCCGCGAGCCCACGGCAACGCGCGTTGGGATGCCCACGGTGATCTCCGCAACAACCATTCGCGGAATGCCCTCGCCATCGATCAACCCATCGCCGGCCTCCTCACCGATCTCAAGGCGCGCGGGCTCCTCGACGAAACCCTCGTCGTGTGGTCCGGCGAGTTCGGCCGAACACCCTTCGCCCAGGGAGGCAGTGACGGACGCGACCACAATCCGTTCGGATTCAGCCTCTGGCTGGCGGGGGGCGGGATCCGCGGTGGCATGGCCTATGGCGCGACCGACGACTACGGCTACAAGGCCGTCGAGAACAAGGTCGCGATCCACGACCTGCATGCCACCCTGCTGCACCTGCTCGGCCTCGATCACGAGAAGCTGACCTTTCGATTCGGGGGACGGGATTACCGGCTGACCGATGTCCACGGCGAGGTGATCCGGCCGATCCTGGCCTGATCCGGGGGCGGTGTTCCGGTGCGTCCCATTCCCCCCTTCCCCGCAATGTCCCCTTGAAAAGCCGGCCCGACTCCGCCGAAGTCTCTCCCACCATGAATTCCCTCGCGCGCCTGGGCCTGTCGCTCGCTGCCGCCTCCACCCTGCTGCTTTCCCAACCCGCGGCCGAAGCGGCGGATGTTCCCGGCGTGCGTCGGACCGAGGTGATCTATGGCCGGAAGTTCGGCACCGCGCTCACGCTCGACGTCCTCCAACCCGCAAAGACCAACGGGTACGCAATCATCGCCGTCATCTCCGGCGGGTTCTTCTCTTCCCACGACGGAATCAACCCATCGTCCATGAAGGAGATCCTCGATCGCGGCTATACCGTGTTCGCCGTCGTCCATGGTTCCCAACCCAAGTTCACCATCCCCGAGATCACTCAGGACATGCATCGGTCCGTGCGCTGGATCCGCACCCACGCCGCCGACTACGGCGTGAATCCGGACAAGCTGGGCGTGTTCGGCGGCTCCGCCGGCGGACACCTGTCCCTGACGCTCGCCACCCAGGGCGGCCCCGGCGATGCCGCGGCCAAGGATCCCGTCGAACGTGCCTCCTCCGCCGTCCAGGCCGTCGCCTGCTTCTTTCCTCCCACCGATTTCGAGAACTGGAGCGCCCCCGGCGACACCCAGGTGGGCATCGGCAAGGTCGGACGCCAATTCCACGCCGCCTTCGGTCCCCGTTCGGAAGTATTGGAGGAACGCCTCAAGCTGGGGCCCGAGATCTCGCCGATCCACGGACTGAAGAAGGAAACGCCGCCCACCCTCATCATCCACGGAGATGCCGACAAACTCGTCCCGATCTACCAGGCCGAGATCTACAAGAAGAAGGCCGATGCCGTCGGCGCCACCGTCCGTGTCGATGTGAAACCCGGCGCCGACCACGGCTGGGCGAAGATGGAGAACGACCTCGCCACGTTCGCCGACTGGTTCGACGCCCATCTGCGCGGCATCTCCAAGTAGGCCTCCCGAAGTCTGGGGCTCCAACAGCCTTCTCTCGCCTCAGTTCTCCTCCGGCAGGACCCGATAGCCCTCCTCCTCCATGCCCCCCGCCCGGGATGTGGGCTGCGTCGCCATCACTGCCTTCCGTCGGGGCTGCCGGGCTCCTGCTGGTCCGCGCGGCTGGGTTTTCCTGGCGATTTCCGCCCCCGTTGCCGAGGCGCGCTTTCCCACAGCGCCCCGCACGGGCTTTCCCTTTCCCGCAACTCCTGCCGCCCGCCGGTGCCTCGGCGGCGGCTCGCTCCCACGGGCGGCCACCTGGTATTCCACCACCTCGTCCCGCAGTTCTGCGGCGTCGTCCAGCGGACTCATCACCCCGATCCCGGGCCGACGCATCACGTGGGTATAGATCTGGGTCGTCTCGACGCTGTTGTGGCCCAGCAGTTCCTGCACGGATCTCAGGTCCGTTCCGCGCTCCAGCAAATGCGTCGCAAAGCTGTGTCGAAGCGTGTGGCAGGCCACCTTCTTTTCGATCCGGGCCAGACGCGCTGCAGCCTTCACCGCCCGCTGGATCACCGTTTCGTGCGCATGGTGCCGACGCTGGATCCCCGTCCGCGGATCCACCGCCAGCCGCTTCGCTGGAAAAACCCACATCCACACCCATTCCTTCCCAGCCTCCGGATACTTCCTGTCGAGGGCGTCCGGCATCCAGACCCCAGGCAATCCAACCGCCCGATCTGACTCCCACAGGACCCGCACCCGCGCAAGGTGCAATCGCAATGGCTCCCGCAACGATGCCGGCAACATCACGATCCGGTCCTTGTCGCCCTTGCCCTCCCGCACCACGATCTGCCCGCGATCGAAATCGAGGTCCTTGACCCGAAGCCGGAGCCCCTCCATCAGGCGCAGCCCGGTCCCATACAGGACACGGGCAATCAGACCCAAGGTGCCCTCCATGGCATCCAGAAGCCTCTGCACCTCTTCCCGGCTCAGGACCACAGGCAGTCGCTGCGGTCTCCGGGCCCGGACCACCTCCTTCAAATCCCCTAGCGGCCGATCCAGAACCATGCCGTACAGGAACAGGATCGCACTCAAAGCCTGATTCTGCGTACTCGCCGACACGTTCCGTGCCACCGCCAGATATTCCAGGAACTCCCGGACTTCCTCTTCCCCCAACGCCGCCGGCTCAGCCCCCTCATGGAAGTTCAGGAACCGCCGGATCCATTCGCGATAACTCTCCTCCGTCCTCAGGGAATACCGTCGCAACCGCATGCAGGCCTGGAAACGTTCCAGCCATGATTCCATCGCCGCCGCCGGCGCCGCCAGAGCAGACCGCCCGGAGACCATGGATCGCTCGGACCGGTCGGATCTGACCGATGCGACCGATCCGTCGGGGAGCTCCTCGGAGCCCCGCGCCTCCACCCCAGGCCCCGTCGTCTTGAGCCGGAATGCCGGCCGCAGTTGGCCCTGTTCATCGGTCTCCAGATGCCAGTTCTGGATGCCGCGCTGGAACACATGGAGGGCCTTCCGGATCTGATCCCGCTGCCACTCCCCGACCGGAGGATCCTGCACATCCAGATCCGCCAGGAAATGCTCGATCAACACCTCGACCGGTCCCTCCTGAGGATGGCACCGGACAAACTTCAGGAAGCGCTGCACGTGAATGCTCCACCAACGCAACTTCTCCACCGGAAGCGGCACCCGCTGGTACTCCCACAGCCGCCTCAACCACGCGGGATCCGAGGCCACGCCCCCACCACCCGGCCGTCCACCACCCGCCGAACCACCCCCTGGCTGAACTTTTCCAATCGCATCCACGCCCCCATCTTCCGCAGCCTAATCAGCCAAGGCAAATTCGTTTTGACAGCTCGAAAAAACTACGCTGCGATTGGGCAGTCTAAACAACGTTGGGCCGCAATGCATGCCATGTCAGTCCTCGACACCATCGTAAAGATGACCACAGCGAGTGGGCGCGCTTACCTGACCTTGCTGCGTGCTAGAGTCTTTGCCGTAGGTCTTGTCGGAGCGTCGGCACGGATTTCACCAGCTCAGCGCGCTCTCTCGCTTCTCTTGTCCGAGAGAGCGACGGATACTCTTTTTGCATT
>JBIKWS010000564.1:0-3561 GCA_044356195.1 Cyanophyceae cyanobacterium | reverse complement strand
CGCTTGGATGCCTCACGCGTCGTGATGGTGAAGGGGGTGGCGGTCTTGCTGGTACTTTCTATTTCTCGCACAGGGAATCATCTATGTGCGCAATCAGGCATGAGCCAGAGAAACCTTAGGTCTGTGAATAACACGTACAACCCATTGAGGTGTCCGTCCGCAGGCTCAGGGCATGATCGCAAAGAACGCCTTGGCATCCTCCGGAGTGGCCAATCCCCGGTAGTGGCCATGGATGACGGTCGGCGAGTTTCCGCAGTCGAGGGCAACGCGGGCAACGTCGCCGGTGCTGGCCACCTTGTAAGTGATCGCGGAGTGGCGCGCACCGTTGGCAATGCGCCGGACCTTGGCCGTCATGCAGGCATCCGATACGGCGCGGGCGAGGGTGGAGGGATCGCCTTGGAAGAGTCGGTCCGTGGGGTTGCCGGCGAGCGGGCGAAGCCATGCAACGGCATTGTCGGGCAGGGGTGCCAAACGGCGGGAGGCTGTCTTGGCGGCCTTGGATCCGACGGCAACGTGTCCCCGGTCTAGATCGAGGTCACCCCAGGTGAGACGGCAAACCTCCGCGGTGCGGCAACCGGCGAACAGGCCCACGACCAGAGCGGCCTTGGCTTTGGCGTCGATTGCCTCCAGCAGGTCGGCGGCTTCCTTCACCGTCCAGAACTCCACGTCCTCCGTCCGGTTCACAGCATCCCGCTCAAGATCTGCGCATGGATTGTCTGGAATCGCACCCCGCCGACGGTGGAACTCGAACAGGCCGCCGACGACGGTGGCGAAGTTGCGCTTGGTCTGGGGTGCCAGTGGCTTGCCATCGGCACCCGTCAGGCGGTCGAGCCAATGCTGGATGGTGGCGGTGGTGAAATCGCCCAGCAGGATGCCGGGGTGATCGGTGGCAAAGCGGGCGAGGCGGGACCGGAGATCGGCGAGGAGGCGGGTGGAACGTCCCTTGCCTTCCTTGGCCTCCAGCAGGTCAACGATGGCCTTTCCCAGTGGCAGGGGGGTGCGTGCTGCGGGTGCCCGTCGGGCGAAGGCCTTGCAGGCGGCAACGATGTTCTCGAATCCGACAAGGGCGGCGGCTTCGGCCACGACGGAGCAGGCGGTGGGAACATCGACGCCCAACGGCGCAACATAGCCTGTTGCGCGGGCAAGGTCCCGGCGATGGTCACCCGTCATTCCTGCCCCGTGATGGTCCAGTGCATTCAACCGGGCAACGATGCGGGTGGCTTCCTCGCGTGCCTCCCGTTCCGAAGCGAAAGTCCGCCATTGGCGTTTGCCGCTGGTGTAATCGGCCACCATCCAGCGGGGTGCCCGTCCCCGTTCCGACGGCCGTGGATACAGGCGGACGGAGTTCCTACCTACGGTGACAAGGAAGGGATTGCCCTCCTTTTTCCGGTTTGTGCGGGACCTTGCAGGCATGCGCCAACTGTTGCGCCGTTGTTGCGCATTTTGCAACGAGCTTTCGGCGGTTGCTCTGTAAGTCGTTGAAGGTGAATGGAGCCAGTGGTCGGGATTGAACCGACGACCTACGGTTTACGAAACCGTTGCTCTGCCACTGAGCTACACTGGCGTGGCTGCATCATCGATCCATTGCGGATCGAGGGCCGGTTTTGTAGGCGGGACGAGGGCTGCGGGCAAGTGGGATTTTGGGAAGGGGGTGAAATTGGTCGGGAGTTCCGAGTTTTCAGTTTCAAGTTTCAAGCCGCCGCGTGGGGGCACGCGGCCTACAGGGGGGAGATTCCAGTTGCCAGATACCAGTCCCTAGTTCCGTCCTGTTTCCAGAAACCAGTCCCCAGTTCCAGTGCCCAGAATCTGGTGTGATGGAAGTGGGGTGTACGGTGTCCTTGCGGATCGTGGTTGGGTGTGGTTGAACTCCGGACATGCAACACTCTTGGAACCGAGGATGGTCGTGGTTGGGTGGGGTTGCGGGGATGACGGGGTTGGTTGCGATGGTGGGAACGGTGGAAGCGCAGGTGCTGACGCAGATCGGGGTGACGGATCTGAGGAACCGCTACGGGGCTTCGTTGCCGGAGGGCACGGGGATCGTGGGCTGGCTGACGGAGGCAGGTTTCAACCAGACGATCAGTTCCACGGTTTATGAGATCTTCTGGCCGCGCCTGACGATTCCTTCGTTGAACACCGGCCGAAACCTCAACTTCTACGGTCCGCTTCCTCCGAGTCCGGCCTCCTATTGGTCTGATCACGCCGCGGGGGTCGCGGGTGCCTGGTATGCTGGGCCCACCGCCGGGGTTTCTCCCGATCTTTCGGATATCGGTTTGATGTCGGCAAACGGGTTTGTGGGCGGTGCAGCGCTGCGGACAGGAGAGGCGACGGCGCCGGTGGTCGATGCCAGCTTGCCGATGCCGAACGTGGTGAATGCCAGTTGGGCTGGTACGGCAGGGAGTGCGGCCCTCGACACGGATGTGCTTCGTCGGATCGATTACTTGGTGGACCGCGACGGGGTCACGGTTGTGGTGGGGGCGGGGAATACGGCTTTTGCGGTTCCGGCGACGTTGCCGGGGCAGGGGTACAACAGCATTACGGTGGGGGCTTCGCTTGGGCCTTCGAGTGGCGGGTTGTCGACGATTGATGGGACCGGACGTTTGTTGGTGGACGTGGTGGCGCCGTCGACTGTCACCAGCTTTGCGGCACCGTTGGTGGCGGGGGCGGCGGTGCTGATCGCGGATCGGGCGCAGGAAACACCGACGTTGGGTAATGCGGATGACCCGCGGATGGTCCGCTCGTTGATCATGACGGGGGCTGAGAAGTTGGCGGGGTGGTCGAACACGTCGACGCAGCCCCTGCATCCGTATCAGGGGGCTGGGGAACTGCGCGTGAACCGGACCTACGACGTCCTGATGGCGGGGGAGAAGACGGTGGGATCCGTGAGTGACTCCCGCGGATGGGATCTCGGGGTGGGCGCGGTTGGCGTGCAGTATTACTTCGTGGACAACAGTTACGCGGACGGACGGCTTTCGGTCACCCTGGCCTGGAACCGGGTGACGGGGGATCCAACGGATCCCACGGGGGCGGATCGGACGGATGCGGCGAACTTCACGTTGTTTTCTGGATCCACGGTTCTGGCGGCGAGTGCGCTGGCGGATCTCAATCTGGAGGTGCTGACGACGGATGGGGCGAGCACGCCGTTGACGTCGCTCGCGGTGAGCCAGAGCACGGTGGACAACGTGGAGCACATCTACCTGACGGGGTTGGCCCCGGGGCGGTATGCGATCGGGGTGAGTGGCGGGAGTGGGACGACGTATGGATTGAGCTTCAATTTTGTGCCGGAGGTTCCGGTGGGATGGCCGATGGGAGTGGGTGCGGTGGTGATGATGGGGTGGGTGGTGCGGCGGCGGGTCCGGGTGCGGTGATGGGTGGCGCCGCGTGGGGGCCCGCGGCCTTCAAGGGGAGTTCAGTGACTGGCAACTGGGGACTGGCAACTGGGCAACTCCAGCTGCGCCGCGTGGGGGCACGCGGACGACAATCGCCATGGACTGGATTGCCGGGGGGCGGCGGGTCGGCGAGGCTCGGGGGCATGCCGGTCCGGTTTACGATCCTTGGAAGTGG
>JBIKWS010000563.1:0-3562 GCA_044356195.1 Cyanophyceae cyanobacterium | reverse complement strand
GCAAGGTTGGGCAAAGGCCTGAACAGAGAAGGGTCCGTGGGGCCGTCACCCCCTTGTAACGCTTCCGCCATTGATTCAGGGTGCGGTCGTGCCTAGGACAGGATCCAGCATGGCAAAGATTCTGGTGGTGGACGATGAGCCGGATGCTCTGGAGTTGGTCGGATTCAACCTGAAGCAGGCCGGTTTCGAGGTCTCGACGGCGGATGACGGCGCGGAGGCGCTGAAGAAGGCGCGGGAAACCGTGCCAGACCTGATCCTATTGGACCTGATGTTGCCGGAGGTGGATGGACTCGAAGTGTGCAAGCTGTTGAAACGCGACGCGGCCACGAGTTCGATTCCGGTGATCATGCTGACCGCGAAGGCCGCCGAGATTGATCGGGTCCTCGGGCTGGAACTCGGGGCGGATGATTACGTGACGAAGCCGTTCAGCCCGCGGGAGCTGGTGCTCCGGGTGAAAAACCTGCTGCGGCGTCGGACCGAAAGCGAGGATCAGCCCGAGGAGCTCACCTTCGGTGATTTGGTGATCAACATTCCGCGGCATCTGGTCACGGTGGGGCGCCAACGGGTGGACCTGACAGCGACCGAGTTCAAGCTGCTGACGACCTTGGCGACACGGCGTGGCCGCGTGCAAAGCCGGGATCAACTGCTTCAGGACGTCTGGGAGTACGACAACATCATCGATACCCGGACGGTGGATACACACATGCGCAGGTTGCGTGAGAAGTTGGGCGCAGCGGCCCGGTACCTCGATACGGTGCGCGGGGTTGGGTACCGATTTGTGGAGGGGTGAACTTCGAGATTCATGTGGATTGAGATCGCGGTGGGGGCGTCCGGTGTGGCGCTGGTATCCTGGCTCGTGCGTCAGGAGCAGACGACGCGCGCTCGGCTGCGTGAAGCGTTGTTGCGTCTGGCTGAACTCAAGACCAAACGGCATCTCCAGTTGGTGGAGGAGCAATCGAAGCAACAGGCCCTGCTCGACAGCATGGTGGAGGGGGTGTTGCTGCTGGATCCGCAGGGCAAGGTCGAGCACATGAATCCGGCGCTGGTACGGCTGTTCGGATTGAGTGGTGAGATCCGGGGCAAGCCCGTGGCGGAGGCGGTGCCCTTGCCGGGCCTGGCTGAATTGGCCCAGCGGACGGTCCAGCAGGGACGGTTGACGGATCAGGAACTGGAGTTGCCTGGGGAATTCCCCAAGACCCTTCAGGTGAATGCGGTCGCGCTTCGGGATCCCGACCGGTTGTTGGCCGGAACGCTGTTCGTGTTTCACGACCTCACCCAATACAAGCGACTTGGGGAACAGCGTCGTGAATTTGTCGCGAACGTCAGCCATGAATTGCGGACGCCGCTTTCGCTGATCAAGGGTTACACCGAAACGCTGCTGGGCGGCGCCAAGGAGGATCCGGAAACGTCGACACGTTTCCTCCAGATCATCGACAAGCACGCCGATCGGCTGACTTTCCTGATCGAGGATCTGTTGACGATCTCCAAGCTGGAGTCGGGGCAGGTGATCATGAACCTGCAACCGACAAACCTTCATGAGATTGCTGCCCAGGTGGTGGACGACCTCCGGGTGAAGGCGGCGGAGCGTGCGACACAACTGCGGAATGAGATCCCGGAAGCGCTCCGCATCCATGGCGATGGCGACCGGTTGCAGCAGGTGTTGTCGAACCTGGTCGACAATGCCATCAAGTACGGGCGTCCCGGTGGACGGGTGGTTGTCGGGGCACGGTCGTTGCACGAGGACATCGTCGAGGCATGGGTGGCGGACGACGGCGTCGGGATCCCGGCGGAAGCACGGGAACGGATCTTCGAGCGCTTCTACCGCGTGGACAAAGGGCGATCGCGGGAACAGGGCGGAACCGGTCTCGGGCTGAGCATCGTGAAGCACATCGTGCAGGCACACGGCGGGGATGTTCGGGTGGAGAGCGAACCGGGCCGGGGTTCCTGTTTCTACTTCACCTTGCCCCGGGTCAACGAGGCTCCGGAGTAACGTTCGACTTCCGGATCACAGCGGGATCTTCGGGACAGCGTTGTGGAAACGGCGCAGGTCCGGGTCGTCGGAACGCACGGACTGGTTCTGGATCCAGGGAGGCATGAGCGCGATGCGCCGCGAGGCGTTGGAGACCAGTTTCCAGGACTCCGCGTGGCCGTCGGCGAAGGAGAGGTTCAACCCGTTGTTGTGGCGCGAGGCGGGAAAGTCCACCCAGCGGAAGTCACCGGGCTGGGTGACGACAAAGCGGGCGTTTTCGATCGAGTTCTCGTGTTCGTCGAGGAAGACGAAGGCGGCCGAAGGGGCTGGGTTCACGATCTGGCTGAGCTTGTGCCAGCAAGTCCGGTCGGAAGGGTTGGGCTCGTCGTTCATGTACGCGTTCATCGACACGCTGCGGACGCGTCGCACCTTGCCCTCATCGCGCACGGTCGAACGGTCCGCGGGACATTTGTAGATCGCGACCGACCGATTGTATGGGAACAGCAGGCCCCGCTGCAGGTTGGTGGGGGTTGTGTCCGTGTACGCGTTGCCGGTGACCCAGGTGCGGGCGGTGGCGTTGGCGCCGGTACGGCCGCCGGAGAGGATGGTCTCGTTTGGAGGTAATTCCTCGCGGTGATCGTCGATGTACATCAGCCACGCGAGGTTCAGTTGGCGGTAATTGTTCAGGCACTGCGTCTGCAGGGCCTTGGACTTGGCCTTGCCCAGCGCGGGCAGGAGCATCCCAGCAAGGATGGCGATGATCGCGATGACGACCAGCAGCTCGATGAGGGTGAAGGCACGCCGAAACCGGAGTCCGGAGGGCGTGTGCCGCGTCCTGCGTGTTGCTGGGCGAATCACTGGGGCAATCAAGCATCCTGCGTGCCGGGCGACGATCCGAAAATCCCCAACTGCTCAACGGCGTCCATCATACCACATGGAGCAGGCCTCGCGGCTGGCCATGGTGGAACGCGGGCGGAAGAGGGCGCGCAACATGAATCCCAGGATCTCATGCGGTTTGTAGAGCCGGACCTTGCGCGCGGAGGTGATGAGGGGTGTTCCCGTCAGGATCCGCAGTCGACGGCCTCGGGCACGCTCCGAACGTTTCAAACGCCGGGCGAGGTCGAGTTCCTCGCCGGCAAACTGTTTGAGGCTGAACCCGCCCACTTCATGGAAAGCCGCGGTCTCCACGAAGATGAAGGAACCCGCGGGCCAGCGTCCGATCCGGCTGATCAGGTTCCACACCCCGCTCACGAAGTGGGCCGAAGGCGGGCCTCCATCCAGGCGCAGGGTCGACCCGCCTGCGAAGCAGTTTCCGGTGAGAATGGCCTTGGCCATGGACTGGAGCAGGGCGGGGGAAGGAATGGAATCGGCGTCGAGGAACAGGATCCAGTCACCGGTGGCGGCGCGGGCACCGGTGTTTCGGGCACGACCGATCATGTTGATCGGCTCGAACACAACGGTAGCCCCGTGGGATCGGGCGATGTCGGCGGTGCGGTCGGTGGAGTTGTTGTCGCAAACGATGACCTCGGTGGACCAGTCGAGCTGATGGAGGCATTCGATCGCCTGATGCAGAGCGGTGAGCGTGGATGGAAG
>JBIKWS010000037.1:0-12405 GCA_044356195.1 Cyanophyceae cyanobacterium | reverse complement strand
CCAAGGCCTTCGTCGTCACTCCGACCGGACGTATCCTCCGCGGCGGTGACAACGCCTCCTGGAACAACCGCGTGGGATCGCCCCTCTTTTTTTCCGACAATCAGGGTGCCTCGTGGACGGAGGTACCCCTCCCCTTCGGTGTCGTTCCACGCAATCCATCAGGCATCGGAATCAGTGATCTGGTCCTGCACCAGGGAGCCCTCTACTTCTCGGATCTGCTGTCGGAAGGCGTCTGGAAGAGCACGGACGACGGGCTCACCTGGAATGTGGCCGGGGCGCAACTGCCCACCGCCCCATTCGTGTCCAACACGAAGGTCTATTACGCCGTGGCCAGCACCGGCAACGCGCTCCTGACCATCCAAGCGTCCAAGGGAGTATTCCGCTCCACCGACGGCGGAGCCACCTGGAACCAGGCGGTCAACGGCATCCCTGGTGTCGTCGACAGCCCAGTGGTGGGAGGACGGACCTGGAACGGCTCGGACGTGGTAGGGCTACCCGATGGCACCGCTTTCGCTGTGTCGGACGGCCGGCTCTACCGCACTCGCGATGCCGGTTTGACCTGGCGTGAGGTCGGGGCAGGCATCCTGCAAAGCCCCAATCCATTCGTACCATCAGTCTTCCAGCCTTCAGCGCGGAAGGTCGAAGTGCTCGGCGACCGTGTGTTCGTGAGCACCACGGACACGAACCCGCGCTTCTTTGAGGGCACTGCCCTGGGTGATTCCTGGACCGAGTTGCCCCGCGTCAATGGCAACGCCTCCAACGCCAGCCAGCTCGCCCAGTCATTCTATGCGCACAACGAGGCGCTCTACTTCGCCGGGGACACGGCCATCCACCGGCTCGGCCTCGCGTCCGCTGTGCGCACCAATCTTCCCCCGGTTGCGACCGTTATCCCCTCGGGCCCTTTCTACGCCAACGTCGGCGGCCGGGTCGCCGCCACGGCCAAGGCCCAGGGCACCGCCCCATTCACTTTCGAGTGGCAGGTGAACGGCGTCCCCATCCCAGGACAGACCGCTTCGGTCCTCGACTTCTCCCCTTCCAATACCAACCAGTCGGGAGCTATCGCCGTCGTGGTGGCCAATGCCGCCGGCCGCGTCACGAATGCCTTCGGACGCCTCATCGTCGCCCCCTCAGGCCCAGGCCATCCGGACCTCTCCTTCCAACCGCAATCCCCGGGCAATGTCACCGTCCTCGCCATCGATCAGGATGGCTCCGTCTTCCATGGCGGCCCCTTCAATTCCCAGCTCGATGCCTACACCGGCGTCCGAAAGTCCTCCGTCGATGGACGGCCAGATCCCACCTTCGTCACCGGCGCCGTCATCGGATCCGGTTCCGGTCCGGGCCTCACCACCGGCACTCCCCGGGCCCTGCTGCCCCTCGGGGACGGCTCCATCCTCGTAGGCGCAGCCGACGTCTCGATCAATGCCCGCTACTACCGCCGCCTCCTTCCCAACGGGGCCATCGATGCCAACTGGCCCTGGCCCCAGGAAACCGCTGGCGGCCCCCGGAAGTTCGCCAAACTCCCCGACGGACGATTCCTCATCGCCGGCGGCAGTACCGGAGGCATCCACCGACTCCATGCGGACGGCTCGTTCGACGCCTCCTTTCTCGGGCCCGTCAACATCGGAAGCATCCAAAGCGAGTATGTGACCGATTTCGCCGTGCTGCCGGACGGTGCTGTGATCTTTGTCGGCAAGTTCAACGAAGTGGACGGCGAACCCCGCGTGGGCATCGCACGCCTGCTTCCTTCCGGGGCCCTTGATCGAACCTGGATCCCTGCCCAGCCACCCCTGAGCTCGACGGTGCTCACCCTCGCCGTCCAGTCCGATGGACGGATCCTGATCGGAGGCAGTTTTTCCACCTTCGGCAGCCAAACCTACCGCGGCCTTGCCCGACTCCTGCCGGACGGCAAACTGGATGCATCCTTCGGGACCGTCCTACCCAATGGATCCACCGTCACCGCCCTCGCCCGGCAACCCGATGACAAGGTCTGGGTCGGAGGCCGGTTCAGCGGCGTGCAAGGTCGCAATCATCTGGTCCGATTGAATTCAGACGGTTCGCTCGACACCGCGGCACCGAACCCCGAACTGCCGTCCACGTCTTCGTCCCAGGTGCAATTGCTCCGCTTTACGGACGACGGCCGCCTGTGGATCGGCTCCGCCAGCCTGCCGATCGCCGGCCAGACGAACGTCAATCTCGCCCGCTTCTTCACCGACGTCACCGGCCCCTCGCTCGGGTATGCCGGACTCGACCAGTCGCCGGATGCCGGAACGTCGATCGCGCTGCGTGGGTCCGTCTCCGGAACCTTCACGGCCTTGCAATGGCGTTTCCAGGGCTCTCCCCTGCCCGGCGCAACCTCGCTGGAGTGGCCCCTGCCCAACCTCACCGCCGCCAACTCCGGTCTCTACGACCTCGTGGTCACGTCCGCCGGCGGTTCCCACACGAGCGCCCCAGTCCGGGTCCGGGTCCGCGGACCCGTGGTCATCGATCAGCCCCCTATATCGGTCGTCGCCGCCGTCTCCAATTCAGCCACCCTCTCGGTAACCGCCTTCGGCCAGACGCCCCTGTCCTTCCAATGGTTCAAGGATGGGGTCGCCGTCCCGAATGCCACCGGTCGTTCTCTGTCCATCACCAACCTGCCTTTCTCCGCCTCCGGGGATTACTCCGTGCGCGTGACCGGCAGCGACGGTTCCGCCGCCGAGGGTGGCCCCGCCTTTCTCTCGGTCGTGGCAGCCCCCGGCTCCACCAACGAGGCTTTCCGCCCAGCCCTCTCCACCACCACCACGTTCACCACGTTCCGCGACATCACCTTCCTGCCCGACGGTCAGGCGGTCGTCGGAGGAAATTTCTCCGTCACCGGCCCCGGCGGACCCAACGCCTTCCTCGCGCGCCTCAACATCGATGGCTCGGTGGACCCCACCTTCCGATTCAACCCCTCCGGGGTTTCCGACTTCGGAGCAGTCGAACGGCAACCGGACGGCCGATACGTGATCCTGATCCGCCTGAGCGCCGCGTCTGCGCCCTGGGTCATCCGCCGTCTGCTGGCGGACGGTTCTCCCGACGCCAGCTTCACCGAAACGACCGTGTTCTTCGGAAACGACCTCCGACTCCATCCCGATGGCGGCATCCTCGTCCTCGGAAACAGGGGCCTCGAAAGGCGCAACAGCGATGGCTCGGTCGACACCGCCTTCAACCTGCGCGCACCTATGAACGGTGAGGCCCACTCGGCCGATGTCGATCCTTCGGGCCGCATCTATGTCACCGGTTATTTTTCCACCGTGGCCGGCATCTCCCGACCCGGCCTCGCCCGCCTGCTGTCCGATGGCACCCTCGACTCCACGTTTGTTCCCACCCAGACCTTCTCCAGCACCCGCACGGTCACCGCCTTGCCCGACGCAGTCCTGGTGGGCGACTCCGATCGGTTCTTCCGATTGACGAGCTCCGGGGCCGTCGATGCGACCTACGGCTGGTCCACACGCCTCGCAAAGTGGGATCTGACACCGACCGGCAGGTTGATCGGCCTCCTGGTGGATACCCAGGGCAACGGCGTGATCCGCACGGCAGAGGGCCTTCCGGACCGCCCCTTCGCCTCACTCCGCGTTCCCACTTCCCAGATCAGCTACAGCTGGATCCGGGTCAGCCCGGACGGCTCGATATGGCTCGCCAAGGGCAGCAACGGCTCGCTGGATCCCGCCACCCTCCTCTTCCGCCTGAATGGAGTGGTCACCCCGCTCGCCATCCTCGCCCAACCCAAGTCCCAGACGGTCCTTCCTGGGGCCGAGGCCCGGTTCCAGGTGACCGCTTCCGGGACCTCCTCGCTCCGATTCCAATGGCAACTCAATGGCCAGGATCTCGCCGGTGAAACCAATTCAGTCCTGGTCATCCAGGATGCCCAGGCTTCCCGCACCGGGAATTATACGGTGCGCATCACGAATCGTTCCGGCTCCCTGACCAGCCAACCGGCCACGCTCGCTCTCCTCGTCGCTCCCGTCATCAGCGCCCAACCCGCCTCGCTCATCCTCTCCCCCGGGGAAACAGCCCGACTCGAGGTCACCACCTCGGGCTTCCGGCAGCAATTCCAGTGGATCGCCGGCGGCACCAACCTCCCGGGCGCCACGAACCCGGTGCTCATCCTCAGCAATGTCCAACCGGCCAACGCCGGCTCGTACTTCGTGCGCATCAGCAATCCCGCCGGTTCCCTCGACAGCCGCCCCGCCAAACTCCGGATCCGTCCCGTTCCCGCCACCGGCGTCGGCACCGGCCCTTCCTCCGGACTCGTCCGTCGCTGGCGCTTCGAGAACAACCTGAACGAATCGATCGGAGGCCTGACCACCATTCCCTTCGGACTGTTCACCTACCCCCCCGGCATCGAGTCCGACACCTCCCTGAAACTCCGCAGCGGCCAGAACTGGGTCCAACTGGGCGATGGCCCCGGTGCCGGCGGCCGACTCACGGACGAACTCTTCACGCTCGCCTTCTGGATCAAGCCCGAATCCGAAGGAACCCTCAACCCGCTCAGCTATATCCTTCTCTCCCGAGGACTGAACCTAGGAACCTTCGTCGGCAAGGAGCTGACCCTCTGGCTCGGCGGTTCCGACAACATCCTGGGTGCCCACCGTCTCAAGCTCGGTGCCAACGGACTCAATTCGGTGGTCTCCACCGACCCGCGCGCCTATGTGCCCAACCTCGTCGGCAAATGGACGCACTTCGCCATCACCTACCGCGGTGAAGCCGCCAACAATCCCGCCAATTTCTCGATCCATATCAACGGGGAGAAACTGGTCCTCGGTGGCGGCCCCGTGGACTTCACTGCCAACAACCTCCAGAACGCCCTCGGCCGCTATTCGCCCCAGGCCAACTTCCAACTGGATGATTTCAGGGTCTACAACCGCCCTCTGTCGGACGCCGAGGTCGCTTCCCTCATCCAGCCTCCCACCCCCGTCCAGCCACCAGCCATCACCTCGCAACCCTCCGGCGGAACCGTCGCCGCCGGCTCGGGCTTTACCTTCAACGTCGGGGCCACCGGTCCCGACCTGTTCTTCGAATGGTTTCGCGGAACGAATTCCCTCCCGGATTTCGACGGTTCCTCCCTCTCGCTCGCTCCCGTCTCCGCCACGGATGCCGGGGATTACCGCGTCGTCATCTCCAACGGCGGCGGTTCCACCAACTCAACCCTCGCCTCCCTCACCGTCAACTCCGCCGATCCCTTCACTCTCTGGGCCGCCGCCAATGGGCTCTCCGGCCCAGCCGCCCTCCCCGGTGCAGATGCGGATGCCGACGGATCCAACAACCTCGCCGAGTTCGCCTACGGCACGTCCCCGTCCAACCCGCTCCAACTCCCGGTATTCACCGTCAGCACCACGATCGTGAACGGGCAGGAATTCCCCACGGTCACCTTCACCCGACGCCTGAACCTCGGCTCCACCCGGATCCGCGTCCTGGCCTCCCAATCCCTCGACTTCTCCGCCGGCCTCCAGGCCATCGAGGTGGGTGCCGTCCCGTCCGGAGACATCGAAACCGTCACCGTCCGTAGCCCACTTCCCTCCGACCCCAATCAGCAACAGTTCTTCCAGCTCACCGTGGAACCCTGATCCACACCCCGCCTCCAGCCCTGTGAATCCGGCAAAACCGGTGCCCCCCTCGCTCCCCTTCGCCCCTTCCAAACGCCGCATCCGCCGCTCGGGGGAATTCCATCGCGACGGCAAATACTACCTGTTCAGCGAGCACGCCGTCCTCGTCATCCGAGGCTGGCCCATCCTCAAGGCGTGGCGCCGCACCAACTCCGGCACCCACTGGAAACACGTCCGCCCTACCCTCGATCTCCAGCGCCCCAATCCCGTCACCTCCCCCTCCACACCCCGCCTCCAGGGGCTCCAACATGCCTTGGCATACGACCCCACCCCCCATCTCCACACCCGCGAGGACTCCCTCCACTTCCGCGGCCCTATGCCCGCGTGGCAACGCCAAAGACTCCACGAACAACTCACCGCCCGACGCCTCTTCATCGAATCCTTCCCAGCCCCCATCCGATCCCGACTCTCCCGCTTCCCCCATCGCCAATGGCACCTCGCCGTCCTCCTCGCACGCTGCCCCGGTGCCATCGACCTCATCGATTCCAACCCCGCCCTCGCCTTCGCTCTCGCCAATAGCTGGTGCTTCCAACCCAAGCCCGTCCTCTGGCCCCTGCGCGCCGCCCGAAATCTCATCCTCAAACCCCAACGGGCCATCGCCGCTTGGCTCGGATTCCCTCCCGGCGAAAGCTCCGTCCGCATCCTCCGCAAGATCCCGCCCGCCGCCTGCTCTTTCCCCGTCCTCCTCCGCATCCGGGACCAACTCCAGGACCCGGCTTCCCTCCAGTTCCTCCGACACGCCCGTTCCCTCAACGCCACCACCGCAGCCCTTCTCCAGAAACCCAACCTCCGGCCTCACCTTTCCCCACGCCTTCTCGACGACGACTTCTCCGGCGTCCCTCCCGATCGCGCCCATCCCCTCGTTGGCATGCTCGCCGATGTCGTCGGGATGTTCCGATTCCTCCGCATCCCCTCCCACACCCGATTCCGCAACCTCGCCGAAGTCCAACAAGCCCACGACCACCTCGTCCAACAACTCGTCGAGATCGGAATCAACCCGCCCAACACCCCTGTCCCCGGACGCATCACCGACCTCACCGAATCCCTCGCCTTCCCCTTTCCTTCACCGCCCGTCCCCGGATCCAGCAACATCCTGCCCCTCACCCGCCCCATCGAACTCCTTCAGGAAGGCCGCGAGATGCACCACTGCGTCGGATCCTATATCCCGCAGGTCCAGGAGGGTTCGACCTATATCTACCGCGTCCTCGCTCCCGAACGCGCCACCCTCGCCCTGCATCGATACGACAACTCCTGGTCCCTCGGCCAGATCTACGGTCCCTTCAACGAACCCGTCCAACCCTCCACCCGCGAGGCCATCCGATCCTGGCTCGAACAAGCCCCTCACACACCCCAACCCTCCGAAGGCTCCCCCGACTGGCTCCAACTCCAACTCGACTTCTGAACCCGAAATTGACCGTTGGCTCATCCACCGATTTCACCGATCCCACAGATGGACCTGCGGTTGGGTTTACGACAGCGCCCGCAACGGAAACCACGTTCCTTCTTCCCCTCGCCGCTGCGCCCCTGCGGGAAAACCTTCCCCCTTCCCAGCACCCACGCCAATCCAAGGAAGCAAAACAACCCCACCGCTCTGCAAGGGGTCAACGCGGGGCGAGAACCATGCGGAAACCGACAAAATGGATGCTGTTGGACGGCGCCATCATGAAGCGGCTCGAAGCACCGCCATAGACCAAGTCCTGATTCCAGCCGCCACCCTTGAAGACCTTGTACTTGTTGGTCCCGACGGTGGCGGGTCCGGTCGGGTCGGTCAGGGCCCTGGGCGGATAGGGCTCGAACCAGTCCGAGCACCATTCCCACACGTTGCCGTGCATGTCGTGCAAGCCCCATGCGTTGGGCTTCTTGAGGCCAACGGGGTGCGTGGTTTCCTCGCAGTTTTCCGCCGTCCATGCGTAGGCGCCGCCATCGGAAACATCGTGTCCAAAGTGGAAGCGGTTCGTGTTGCCGGCCCTGCACGCATACTCCCATTCGGCCTCGGTGGGGAGGCGATACTCGAAGGACCCCGGCAAGCGTCCTTGATCTCGTTCGGCGTTGGTCACTCGCACGCAGTAGTTGCTGGCGGCGATGAACGAGACCTTTTCGACGGGATGGTTGCTCAGGCCGGCGAAATGACTGGGGTTGCTCCCCATCACCCGCTGGAAATCGGCCTGGGTGACCTCGAATCGCCCCATCCAGAAGTCCCGCGTCAAGGTGACGGGGTAGCGGATGCGCTGAAACGACCCGGCCGGGATGCGAACCATGTTGGTCAGAGGCACCAGGGTCGCCGAGGTGGCCGCGGGTGGATTTGGGCTGGCGTCCTGGTTGCAGCCCGTGGCAGCGGCGAGCAGGACGGCGGCTCCTGCCACCATCCGGAGAAGCACGGTTCTATTCATGGGACAGGGGGCATCGGAACGTCCACCGATCGGTCGGCGGGATGGCCCAACCTTGACCGGAGATTGGTTCGGGCGGGGATCCGCCCTGAGGGAAGAGGGTGTTTCGTTGCGGGGTTCGGTGACCCACTTCCTCCAGGGATTGGCCGCAGGAGAGGGCCGTCGGGAATGGGAACTGGGCGGGAAACTCGACGGTTTTGTGGATGTCGATGCATCGAAGCTGGGCCTGTGGAACGGATTGTCACTGCACGCCCACGCAGAGCTGAACTATGGGGAGGCACTGGCGTCGCCCGGAGGAACCTTCCTGCCAACCAACGTGGGTCTCGGATTCCCAGGATCGGAGTCCGCGACCGGAGACCTTGCGCTGTTCGTGGCGCAACAGATTCCCGGCGGAGTGCGGTTGATGGCGGGCAAGATCAACACGGTGGATCTCTACTCTGCCGGAAGGGAGTTCAGCGGTGGCCGCGGCGTGGAGCGCTTTCACCATCTGGAATTCTCGGCACCGGCCAGCGGCATCACCCCCTCCATGGTCCTGGGCGGGCTGATTTCAGTCACGACGGACCCGGCAAAGTTCACGCTCATGGTCTACGACCCGGACAGCAAGATCGGGCAGACGGCGTTGGATCGACCCTTCGAGAAGGGAACAAGTTTCAACGGCTCCGTCGAACTTGGCGGAACGCTGATGGGCCGGAAGAGCCGGCACATCTTCTCGGCGGCCTACAGCACGCAGGATGGCGTGGACTTCGACGACATTCCGGAACTTCTACTGCCGCGCTCAACGCCGACAGGAAGCAGGGACAATCGCTGGTTCCTGTCGTATGCCGTGGAGCAGACCGTGTGGCGCGATGCCTCGGCGCCCGGGCGCGCCTGGGGTGTCTTCGGTCAGGCGGCGATCTCGGATGCCAATCCGAATCCGATCGGATGGTCCGCGTTGCTGGGAGTGGGCGGCACCGGCGTGATCCCGGGACGGGACAGGGACCGATTGGGTGCGGGCCTGTTCTGTCTTGGGTTCAGCGAGAGCCTCAAGGATGGACTGCACACGGTCGGGATCCCGATCCGCAACGAGGCGGGAATGGAGGTCTTTTACAATCTGGCGATCACGCAATGGTTGTACCTGACAGGGGACGTGATGGTGATCCGTCCTCCCCAACCGGGAGCAGACCCTGCGGTTCTGGGAGGCATCCGGGCGCAGGTGGTCTTCTGACGAGCAGTGGCGTGCGTGGATGGAAAGGTTCTCCGCACATGTCACAGGGTGATCGGATGCAACCCAAAGTGATGGGCGGCGGTGACCATGTGGCGGTCGCTGCTGTAGATTTCCCTGAGCCCCGCTTCCGCGGCGATTCGGTATCAGGTCAAGCCCCCCCGGATGCGCCTGGGCTCGTGAAGGAAAGCCGGCGTCCCGACAAGATCGCGGGATCGCCGGCGTGGATGGCCGGTTACTTCTTCTTGCCGGGGACCGCCTTCTTGTCAGCGATGGCCTGACTCTTCTTCGCAGCCGAAGAGGAGGCTGCGGCACTCTTCTGCGAGGATTTCTTCTGGTTGTCCTTCGGTGATCGATCGCCCATGGATTTGAGTAGGTTCGTTGTTGATTGCTGTGCCCGCGGAATGTCGGTTTCCCCGAGGGCACGGCACTGTTGCCTCCGCCCGAAGCCGATGTAAACGCTCGGTGTGCCATTTCGGCCACAGATGTAAGGAAAGGATTCCCCGGATGTCCTCCAACCACCGCCACCACCGCCAATGATTCGCTTCTCCAGTTGATCCTGCGAATCCTGTCATCCTTTCGAGATTTCCCTCGCATCCAGGACCGCGAAGCGCGGTGCCGCGTGGCGCTCGCTCAGGGGACAACGCAACCATTTCTGTTCCAGCTCACGCTGGACCCCTTTCCGCTCGGCACTGGTGAGCCGCTTCCACTTCACCTCGCCCACCAGGAGGCGGGTCGGATCCTCCGGATCGGGCGCGACCAGATCGATCTCGACCGTCTTGTCCCAGTAACGCGAGCTGCCCGGATGGCGACGACGACACCAGTCCTCGAACACCGACGCTGCGTGGCCATGCACCAGAAGTTGCTTCTTCTCGGACGGGTAGCTGGGCCAGAGGCTACGATGGGGAGAAAACACCCCGAACCAGAAGCGGAGGGCAGGATCCTGAATGCGATAGAGGGTACGCTTGGTGGTGCGATTGCTCTCGCCATAGGGAAGATCCCGCGCCAGTACCGAAGCATCCATCAACTGCTGCAGGAGCCGCGAAAGATTGGTGGGCACGATGCCCAGCCGCGCGGCAATCTCAGAGGTCCGTGACGCACCGCGTCCGACGGCTTCGAGCACCGCCAGGGCGTTCACTCCAGCCAGACCTTCATCACTGAGAATGCGCCGCGGCTCCTGCTCCATGTAGGGCGCAAAGTCGAAGAACAAGGTCTCCACCAGATCCACCACACCCTTCCCTGCCTCGACGAATTCCCAGTACTTCGGAATCCCACCGACGCAGGAAAACATCTCGAAGGAGGTCTCCGACGTCCGATCCAGATGACAGGCCTGGCAGAATGGCCGGTAATCCATCGGCTCGACCTGCAACAGCTTCTGCGCCCGGCCATAGAGAGGAGCCGCCCGATGAAGGAACAGGTCGTGCATCATCCGCATGCTCGAAGCCGATAGAATCAAAAGACAACCCTGCGGAATCCCCTCGTCCAGCCAGCGTTGCAGGCGACTCGGCAGGCTGGCGTCCCGTGCCGTGAGGTAGGGGAACTCATCGAGACAAAGAACCCATGGCTTCTTCTGAAGACCCAGGATCTCGAGCAGATCATCCCAACTGCGGGGAGCGATGCGTGTCCCCAGTCCCTCGCTGATGTCGGCGAAGACTTGCCCGACCTGCATCTCCACCGGTCCCTCGATCGCCTGGCTGAACATCCCTCCCCGTCTGGCCATCCACTGCCGCAGCAAGCGCGTCTTGCCCACCCTCCGACGACCGAAGACCACCAGCAACCCCCCGCGCCGTGCGGCGGCATCCAGTTCCAAAAGCTCCGCCTCCCGGTTGACGAATTCGAGCTTCATGCTCCGAAATTTACCCGCAAACTTTATGCTCGTGAAACATAATGTTTTCCAGCCCCGTCTCCCGATGGGGAAAGCCGGTGTCCCGGCACTATCCCGTTCATCCTGTCATCCTGTCTCCCCCGCCCAGCAATCCCGTCCATCACTCGACCACCACGCGGAAGTACCGTTCCTCCTGCCCCGCGCCTCCCGTCATTTCCACGCATGACCGACCAGTGGCGTCCGCTGTCACCACGGTCCACACCGCCCATTCCCCAACGGCCCATTGCATCCGATGCTCGACGCGACAGCGTGCTCCGGGTCGCGTCCTCCAGCACAGCGCGGGGGGATCTCCCGTCACTTCCAACGTCGGTCGGAGGGGATAGGGCACCTCCACCACGCCACACACCGGATTGAAGGTCGTAAACACGACGTTCGGACTCGCGAGATCATTCCAGAGGCCACCGGGATGTCCGTACTCATTGCCCGTATTGAGCATGTGCACGAAGTGTTCCCCGCCGGTGACCGGACTGTTGTCGGGTTGGCCGGGCAACCAGTTTGAGAAACTCCGGGGCGCACCGTCGGCCCAGAGGAACTGGCCTTCCCACTCGGAGTCATGCAGCCCGATCCACAGGCTGCGGTGGATCCCATCCCACGCACCGAAGGTATCGAAGACCCACGCCTGCTCGGCGGCATCATCAATGGTCACCAGATGCCCGCCGAGGGCCACGGCGACAGCCTCCGACGCGTGCCAGTCGCCCGGGGCCAACAGGAAGTACTGGTGATCATTGGCCGGATTTTCAATCGGACCGGCAACGACGTCGACCTGCGCCTGCGCTGACCCGGCCCAAGGCAACCCAAGAAGGATCATCGCGAATCCGACCACCCTGCGCCCAAGCCGATTCCCAATCATGGACGAAGCCAATCACGAGCCCCGTGCACCCGCAACATTGCCCACCTCCTCTGTCCTGCGGTTCTCACCGCAACGGTTGGACGAGCGCCTCCAGCTCGGGCTGCAGTCCGGAAGCCGGAACCGACCGGATCATCCGGCGGGCGGCCTCGCGTTGGCCGTTGGCCGCCAGGACCACAGCGGTCGCAATCTGCCGACGTTGGTCTCCGGAATCCGGATCCAGGGCACCTGCGTGGAGGGCCTCCAAAGCCAACGCAGGATTTCCGCCGCGCAGGCGTGCGAGGGCGAGCGCTGCCTGCACCGAGGCATCCTCCGGCCACTGCCGGTGCAATCGTTCGAACTGTTCCGTCGCCCACGGAAGAATTCCGTTCGTCAACAACTCCACCCATCCCAACTCGATCACCACCCACTCTTCCGCGGGGAGCAATCCCAGCAACTGCCGGAGCTGCTCGCGTGGT
>JBIKWS010000562.1:0-3566 GCA_044356195.1 Cyanophyceae cyanobacterium | reverse complement strand
GCGTGATAATCGTTGGGACTGACGGGATTCACGACCGCCTTGTGACCGAACTCGTCGGTCTCGCCGTAGGTCATCCCGCCCTTGAATCCGCCACCGGCAACCCACGCGGTGAAACCCTGGCCGTTGTGGTCGCGACCGGCCTTCTCGGCGGGGCCGTGGTTTTCGGTGACGGGGAGCCGACCGATTTCGCCGCCCCAGTGGACGATGGTGGAATCGAGCAAGCCGCGGGCCTTGAGGTCCTTGACGAGGGCCGCGGAGGGTTGGTCGGTCTTGCTGCAACAGGAGGCGAGGTTGGGACGGATGCTCTCGTGGTTGTCCCAGATCTGGCCGTTGACGAAGAGCTGGACGAATCGCACACCGCGTTCCACGAGACGCCGCGCGATCAGGCAGCGTGTGCCGTACTCGCGGGTGATGGGATCGTCGAGGCCGTAAAGTTTCCGGGTGGCCTCGGACTCGCCGGAGATGTCGAGGGCTTCCTTGGCGGCGGTCTGCATCCGGGCGGCGAGCTCGTAGCTGGCGATGCGGGCTTCGAGGTCGGACTCACCGGGGTGGCGGGCGAGGTGTTCGCGGTTGAGGCGGGCGAGGAAGGCGAGGTTCTGTTCCTGGAGGGTACCCTTGAGGTGCGGCGGTGGATCGAGGTTCAGGATGCGGGGTTCAGCGGAGCGCACGACGGTGCCCTGGAAGAGCGGAGGCATGAACCCGTTGGACCAGTTGCGGACGCCATCGACGGGATGACCGCCCGGATCGGTGAGCACGACGTAGGCGGGGAGGTCCTGGCTTTCGGAACCGAGGCCATAGGTGAGCCAGGAACCGAGTGCCGGTCGCCCGGGCTGGGCCTTGCCGGTGTTCATGTACCAGATCGACGGCTCGTGGCCGTTGATGTCGGTATGCATGGACCGGATGACCGTGACGTCGTCGACGATCGAGGCGAAGTGGGGGAGCAACTCGGAGACGGGCGTTCCGGAAGCGCCGTACCGGCGGAATTCCCACGGGCTGCCCATGAGCTTCTTGCTGGCGCGATCGACGAAGCTGAAGGTGATCTCGCCGGCGTAATCCTGACCGCTGCGGCGGGTGAGTTCGGGCTTGGGATCGAAGAGGTCGATGTGGCTGGGACCACCGTGCATGAAGAGCGAGATCATCGCGCGGGCCTGCGGGGGACGCGGCGGCGTCCGGACCTTCATGTCGAAGGAGAGGGCCTGCCGCGGAACGTTGGCGGGCGTGGCCAGCAGGCGGTCCTGCTTCAGGAGCCAGGCCAAGGCGACGCTGCCCACGCCCATGGCGTTCCGTGCGAGGAAATCACGCCGGGTCCGGAGGAGGCGGCGGGCGTCGGATGAATTCCCGGAGGGAAGGCTCATGGCGGGGACGTGTGATGCGGTGGCGAGAATCTGAGGGGACGTGTATGCAGGCACTTTGGGGTGGTCTCGATGCCTTCGACAAGGCTTCTGATGAAGTGATGACGGTGGGCAAGGTCGACGTCGCCGCCCTCGACGCGGCGGGGGGTTGCCGGGCGGGTTTCTCGTCAGTCGGGGTGGGCGGGATGTTGTGGATGGCTTTGCGCCCTCGGTATCGGGATCGCAATCGGGATCGGGATCGAGCCTGGTTCTTCCGCTTTGAGTTTTCGATACCGATGCCGATCCCGATACCGATGCCGACGCGTGCGGCGAGGGGGTGCCGGGCGGGTTTCTCGTCAGTCGGGGGTGTGGGAGATGTTGGTGTCTGTCGCCCCGCTGGGGCTGGGTGTTCAATGTGTGCAGCGTCCCACGGCTGACGCTGTGGGCTATCGTCTTTCGGCCCTCCGGGCCTGGGGCGCACCCGGGTGGCGCCCCACAACGGTTCCCGCTTTTGCGTCTTCTTTCGTTCTTTGAGGCGATCCCACCCCGCGCTCTCCGCGGCTCCGCGTGAGACACTCCTCGGCCCCACCCCAGCAGACCAAAACCTCCCTTGCCGCAAAGAGCACAGGAAACGCAAAAGGCCGAGACCGGCGGCGATGCGGACGGGGATGGGGATCGGGATCGAATCCGGTTCTTCCGCTTTGAGTTTTCGATACCGATGCCGATCCCGATACCGATGCCGACGCGTGGGGCCTGGGGCGGTCGCGGGCTTCGCTCAGATCCCAGCGAGGGGGCTGTTGGCGTCGCCGAAGTGGGTGAGGGGGACATCCATCTTCTGGAGGAGGGCGAGGTAGAGGGCGCAGGCCTTGCGGTGGTCGTCGCCCTTGTCGAGGTAGTGGAGGGTGCGGCCGGTGGCGAGGGTGCCGCCGAGGCCGCCGACGGTGAGGACGGGGAGACGGGTGGAGTCGTGCTTGTTCCCCGACCACATGTTCGAAAGGAACATCAGGCAGGAGTGGTCGAGCACGGTGCCGTCGCCTTCCTTCATGGAATCGAGGAGGCCGGCAAGGTAGGCGAGCTGACTGCAATAGAAGCGGGTGATCCGTTCGAAGTCCTCGGTGAGGTCGTTGTGGGAGGCGAGGTGGTGGGCGAGCTTGACGTCGAGGAACGGGTAGAAGAGGCCGGACAGATCCCGGCAGAGGAGCAGGGAGACGACGCGGGTCTTGTCGGTCTGGAAGGCAAGTGCGGTAATGTCGCACATGAGTTTCATGTGCTCGCGGATGTCCTCGGGGAGGCCGTTGTCGGGGCGCTTGAGGGCGAAGAGGGGCGTGCCCTTGTCGCGGGCGCGATCGGCGGCACGACCGGAATCGGAGCGCATGCGGTCGACGCGTTTTTCGACCTCGCGGACGCTGGTGAGGTATTCGTCGAGCTTGGCCTTGTCGGCGGAGCTGATGCGTCGGCCGAGGCTGGCGGAGTCGTCCTTGATACGGTCGAGGATCGACTGGGTGCGGTGGGAGCCGCGGTTTTCGAAGAGGCTGTCGAAGGCGAGGGAGGGGTAGACCTCCATGGGCACGGGGGAATCGGCGCTCTGCCACGAGATGTGGGAGCTGTAGGCCATGGAGAAGTTCGTCTCGTGATAGCCGGTGATGGGCTGTTCGCATCCCAGGACCATGGAGGGCTGGATGGAATCCTGGCCGATATGGTTGGCGAGGACCTGATCCATGCTGATGCCGCCGCGGAGGACGGCTCCCTTGAGGAGGGGCGCGCCGGAGAGGAGGTTGCCGGTCTGGCCGGGGTGGATGCCGACGCCGACGGCGGAGCGGTTGAAGAGGCCGTCGATGAAATTCATCTTGGTCTTCAACGCCTCCATGGGCTGGAGGCTCTTGCCGAGTTCCATGTCCTTGCCATTGCCCTTGGCCCACCAGTGGTGGGAGTTCACGCCGTTGCCCCAGAACAGGGCGGCGAAGCGTTTCGGGAAGGGGCCGGGGGCGCTGCCGCGCGTGGGTTCGTCGCCGAAGGCGGGAACGGATTCCAGCCACGGCAGCGACATGGTGACACCGACGCCGCGGAGGAACGTGCGCCGCGTCAGGTGGAGACGGCGGTGGGCGGTGGAAGGATTCCCGGTGGGGGTGTTCATGGCGGGGAGGTGTTACTTCGTGGCGAGAATCTCAGGGGCCCGTTTGTGGAGGAACTGTGGGCTGGTGACGACGCCTTCGACAAGGCTTCCGATGCGTTCGC
>JBIKWS010000561.1:0-3571 GCA_044356195.1 Cyanophyceae cyanobacterium | reverse complement strand
CGCCCGCGGTTCACTTGCCCGACGAATCCGGCCAGGTGTGGTTGTCCGCGCGGGATCCTTTCACGGTCGTCGCGCATTGGGATCGTCAGGAAGTCCCGGCGGAGGCACCCGAAAAGGAGTGGGGCCGCGGTCGATGGTGGATGCGGTTGCATGCGGAGTCCGCAGACGGTCCGGTGATTACGGAGCGTCCCGCCACCGAGGCGGCGGGGACCGTCCTGTTGCCGGTGATTGAATCCGGCCGGCCGTATGTGGCGGAGCTGGGGTACGACTCGCATCGATCGGGTTGGCACGGGGTGGCGATCTCGCATCCGGTGCCCACACCTCCTGATCGGCTGGTTGTGGCCGAGCGGGAGGAGCGTCCGGTGATCTGGGGAACGATTGCACCGTGGGACGGGGAACCGGGAGCGGGACGCTCTGTTGGTTACGTGCCTGCGGCGCTTCCGCGGCCGACGGAGGGTGCGCAAGGTTTCCCGTCGGGACCGGCGTCCGGAGGTGACTGCGTTTCGAAGGAGGAATGGGTCGAGGAATGTTCCGAGGAGTCGGTGGACCAAGGAACCTCGGAAGGCCCGGTGCGCTGGTCGTGGCGTGCGTGGCTTGGGGATGTGATGGAGTCTTCCGGCGCAGTGGTCGGAGAGTCGGGGCCGGATGAGTTGGAACAGCCCACGCGGCGTTCCCGGGTCTTGCGCAAGGGCAGTGCGTTGCTGGAGGCGGGACTTTGGGACGTGGCGGGGGCCGGTGGTGTGGCCAGCGATGCATTGGCCGCGGCGATGCCGGCGCAGGTGCGGCGGGCCTTCTGGTTCCGCATCAATGCCGAGGTCATCCTTCATGGCAGCACCGAACCCGATGCCCGCGTCACGATCGCCGGAAGGCCGGTGGCGTTGCGCCCGGATGGTTCGTTCAGCTTCCGGTTCGCGTTTCCGGACGGGGACTACGGTTTGCCGGTTTCGGCGACTTCCGCGGATGGCGTCGAGAGGCGTCAGGCGTCGGTCCGCTTCCAGCGCGGCACCGTGCTGGATGGCGACGTTGGTGAGCACCCGATGGTTCCGGCATGGGATGCGGACCTGAACCAGTGGGGCGTGATGGGCACCTGAACGGGGATAATCCCGGATGTATCGCCCCAAGCTATCGCTGTTGTTGCACGCGCACCTGCCGTTTGTACGGCATCCAGAGCATGCCGACTTCCTGGAGGAACGTTGGCTCTTCGAAGCGATCATCGAGTGCTACGTGCCGCTGCTGCGGATGCTCGATGGCTGGGAGCGCGACGGCGTGGTGGGGGTGATCAACCTGACGGTCTCGCCCGCGCTGGCGGCGATGCTTTCGGATGCGTTGTTGAAAGAGCGTTTCGAAAAGCATCTGGGCCGGATGGAGACGCTGGTTCGGCAGGAGGAAGATCGGCACCTGTTGCAGCCGGAGTGGGCGCGGGTGGCGAAGCATTACGGGGTGCGGTTGGCGCAGGTTCGGGAGACGTGGACCCGGGAGCACGGAAACATCCTGGCAGGATGGGCGCGGCATGCGCAGGCGGGACGGCTGGAGTTGCTGACCTGTGGCGCGACCCATGCGTTGTTGCCGCTGCTGGCCGATACGCCCGGCGCGCTGCGCGGGCAGATCCGGATGGCCGTCCACGAACACCGACGTCACTTCAGCATGGCCCCGCGTGGAATCTGGCTTCCGGAGTGCGCGTATTCCGCGGCCATCGAGGCCGAGTTGTTTGCCGCCGGGCTTCGATGGTTTGTGGTCGAGACGCACGGGCTCCTGATGGCGCAACCGCCGTCGCCCCACGGGGTGTTCGGACCGGTCGTGACCCCGTCCGGTCTGGCGGCTTTCGCACGTGATCCGGCGAGCGCGCGGCAGGTCTGGAGTCGCAATGGCGGTTATCCCGGCGATCCGAGGTACCGGGAGTTCCATTCCGATCTCGCCGACTCGGCGGAATGGGGCTACCTGGCACCGTATGCCGCGGGTACCGGGGTGCGCGTGGCCACGGGGTTGAAGTATCACCGGGTCACGGGTGGAGATGGACCGAAGGAAGTGTACGACCCGGTGGAGGCGTCCGCGGCGGCGCGCGAACATGCGCACCACTTCGTCCATGAACGTGCCCGCCACTTGCGGGCGCAGGTCCGAAACATGGCGCGACCGCCCATGTTGCTCGCGCCTTACGACGCCGAATTGTTCGGCCACTGGTGGTACGAGGGACCGCAGTTCCTCGATGCGGTGGTCCGACGGATCGACGAAGGCGGCGAAGGCATCCGGCTGGTCAGTCTGGGGGGATATCTGGGTGAGAATCCGGTGAATCCGGTCTGCACGCCGGCAGCGTCCACGTGGGGTGAAAGTGGCTACCTCGCGGTGTGGCTGGATACCTCGAATGCCTGGATGCAGCGACCGCTGCGGTGGATGGCTGGGCGGATGTCCTCATTGGCGAAGCTGGAGCCGACGGCGCGGGGTGTTCGGTTGCGGGCGCTTTCGCAATTGGCGCGTGAATTGATGCTCGCACAGGCCAGCGATTGGCCGTTCCTGATCCGGATGGGGACGGCGAAGGATTACGCCAAGGCGCGGTTCGAGCAGCATGAAGCCCGATTCCGGAAACTGGAGGGCATGCTGACGGGGCGTGATCCGTGGGACGAACCCGCACTCGTGGCCATGGAGCAGCAGGACAACCTGTTTCCGGAGATCGACCCGCAATGGTGGGTGTGACAGGTTGCCGCGGGATGCCTTGTTGATGGGAAAGGCGTTCGCTGAATTGATTTCAAATGAAGATTGCAGGACCAATCCGGAACGAAGCGCAGGCGTTGCAGGTGATGAACCTGTCGCAGGTGGTGCATCGCACCGAAGGGCGCGGCCCCTACCTCATCATGCAGGACGGGTGTGATCCGCAGGATCCACGGATGCGCTTGTGTTCGTTCGTGCTGACACGCCGGGGGACTTGGTTGCACTTCTATCTTTATCTCGCCCTTTCCGAGTCGGCCCGTGCGCAATGCGCTCAATTCGAGACGGCGGCGGAAGCCATGACGGCGGCTGGCGCATTGACCGGCCATGTAACGGTGGAATCGGCGGAAAGCCTGCAGGAGTTTCTTCGGGATGGAGGATTCATGCCCACGGCCTGCGATCTGACGGGGAACGCGTTGTTGGAAGCGGTGCGGAAGCGACATTTCCCGGAGGGCAAGCAGGGTTGAGGAAAACGGCTGCTTTTGCATCCGCGCGTCGCATATGCGACGTCCGGATGCAAAATGTCGTGTGCGAGGGGTTGGGTTGCCCCCTTTCCAGTTGTTGCTCCCCGTCCGCGGGGCGGTTGGGTAGGTTTCGCGCATGCAAATCCAGGTTGGCATCGTGACGATCTCGGACCGGGCGTCGCAGGGGGTTTATGAGGACCTTGGCGGGCCGGCGCTAAAGACTGCGTCGGCGGGGTATGGATGGGTGGTGGTGGCGGAAGAGTTGGTGCCGGACGAGAAGTCGGCGATCCAGCGGGCCATCCGTCAGTGTGCCAACCGTGGGGCGCAGTTGGTGCTGACCACGGGCGGAACTGGGATCGCGCGCCGGGATGTCACGCCCGAGGCCGTGCGCGAGATTGCCGACAAGG
>JBIKWS010000560.1:0-3573 GCA_044356195.1 Cyanophyceae cyanobacterium | reverse complement strand
TGTTTCTGGGCAGCTTCGCGGCTCATGCGCTGTTGTTGCTGGTCTGGAAAGTAAGCGGGTGGGTGCGGAAGAGGAATGATTCAGGCACCAATTAGACTCGCTGTGGACAAGGGGACAGTTCCTTGGATTTGCAAATTGGGTGATGTCGACCTGACCTGCTGAACTGCACGACCACAACTTGAACCCAGACTCGGAATGAGAAACCATCGCCGATATTTCTGTATGTCTACGAATTCCAGGCTTCCGACGTCTTCCTGGGTCGCTGCCTGCATGTTGGCGCTGCATGGTGTGGCATGTCATCGGATAGGAACACAGCTTCCAAAGGACTTTGACCGACAGAGCTTCTGGAATGCCTCCATCGGTGGTTCGGTGGAACAGACTCTCGATTCCGTAGGTTTGCCAGCATTTGTCAGCATTTACTATTATGATGGCCCGGCGGGTATGCGCCCAGGTGTCCTCACGAACATTTCGATTGGTTCGATAGCAACCGTAAGCCGCCAGTCGAACTGTTATGTCACCTGCCGCTACAGTCGGCAGCGCAATACGCATCTGGACTATGTAAACTTCACTTTAAGCTTCTCGGATGGAAGGCTTACAGGGAAGCAGGAGGCCCTTGTGACGGAATAGGCTTCGGAGAAGGTCAAGAAGAGGCAGTGGGGCAAGTCCCGTAGAAGTTCTGTCGCGCTTGCCGGGCCTTTGTCATCGTGGGATAGAAACCAACACTCACGCGCTGGCTGGGCTACTTTCTGTCAGCGCTCCGGGCCTTTGGCCGTGGCGTTCGAACATTGGGTCCGTCGGACTTGTCAACGGACTCCTGACATGGACGATCTTGGCGAGGGCCCTCTGGAATGAAACTTTCCTTACGACTTCTCAGTCTCGCGACTTCCCTCGTCCTTCTTGCCGGAGCCCTGTGGTGCGCAAACCGTGCCGCGTTCCATTGGTGGGCAGCGGGCGGGCCGCCGACGAACAATCGGGAAGCATTTCAAAGAAGGGGTAACCTCTGGTTCGTTGGATCCCTGGCCACGTTTCTTTCTTCAGTGGCCTCCACTTGGGTGTCACTGCGCAGGAATCCAGACGTTGGGTCTCGACAGTTACCGGCAACCTCTGGTGCCAAGGACTCACCCTGAAAGCGGCGGTTGTGACCGCAGATGACGCCGGAGCACTACACTCGATCCAGCCCGCCCTTGTAGCCGGCGAATTCGTTGGTCTCGACACCCATGCGCTTCAGGAGGGTGACGAAGAGATGGGCCAACGGGAGTTCATGATTGCCGGGGTCACTTTGCCAACCGGAGTCATCCGCGATTCCGGCATTGGCCTGGTTGTCTTCGTTTCCCTTTCCGAACTTGAGGTAGCGGCCGTTCTGGAATCCCAGGTTCTGGCCGCCAGCGGAGATGATGGGGTAATTCCGGGAGAGATGGAAACTGCTCGAAGCCGACCCGTGCATCGCGAAGGTGTTGTCGAGAAGCGTGCCGTTCCCGTTCGGCTCCCGGGTGTCCTTCAGCTTCTGGAGGAAGCGACCGAATTCCTCGGCTTGAAAGCGGTTGTAGGTCCCGAGGTTGCGCCAGCCATTGGGTTCCTTGACGTCGTGGGTCAGACTGTGGGCGTTGTTGAGACCGACGGCCCGGGCGAGGAGATCCTGGGGGCCCCCTGTGTTTTCCCGGCCCATCATGTAGGTGGCGACCCGGGTGGAGTCGCTGAGGAACGCGAGGAAGATGAGTTCGTAGATGGTCTGGATATAGGCCCGGCTGTCGCGAACCGTGACCTCGAGGTTCAAGTGGTCGGCATCGACCTTGGGAAGGGCCTTGTCGATCCATTGCTCGGCCTTGAGCAGCTTGACCTCGGTATCCCGTACGGAGTCGAGGTATTGCTGGAGCGTCTCGCGGTCGTGGCTTGAGAGCTTTCGGTTGAGGGACTGGACGTTGCCGATGAGGAGGTCGAGCGCGCTCTTGCTGCGGGCGAGCTTGTCCCGGGTTTCCCGCCCTTGGGTGACGAAGAGGAGATCAAAGATTTCCTTGGGTCGGTTGATCGATGGGATTGGCCGGCCTTGTGGGTTGAAGGACGAAGTGTGGGTCGCCCGGGGAGCGCCCGTCCCGGCATTGGTGGACAGGACGAGGGAAGAGTGGCGCGTGTGGCGGCCGACGTGATCAGCGAGGATCTGGTCGAGTGAGACCGTGTTCTTATAGGGACCGTCGCTGCCGGTGTCGGCGCAGGTGAGGTACTGGTCGGCATTGGCGTGGCCGATGACCTTGCGGACGGCCGGATGGGAGAGGCCGGAGTAGATCGTGATCTCGTTGCGCAGCGGTTCGAGGACATCGAGGACCTTGGTGAGGCGGAAGTCGTGCTCGCCTCCTTGGGGAAACCAGCTCCAGTCCTTCCAGGCCGGGTCCTCCTGCCGCGGCAGGCCCACTCCGTCCGGATGGTAGATGCTCACGAACCGGGCCATTTTCTCGGCTGGCGCCTTCACGTCGGCAAAGGTCTCCATCCAGGGCAGGGCGAGGCCGATGCCGGCGCATTGAAGGAAATTCCTTCGGTTCAGCAGGGGGTGGTTCGTGTTCATCGTGGGTGTCCTAGTGTGTCTTCTGGCTGAACAAAGGGCTGTGGATGACGATGGAAACGAGGTCGCGCAGGCCGTTGCCACGTTCCTTGAGGTCGGTTGCCATCTTCTCGATCTGGGCCCGGTCAGCGAAGGACATCGGGCGGCCGAGGGCATACGAACTCAGTTTGTGAACCATCGCTCTGGCGAACTGATCCTGACGGTCGGCCATGAGATAACTCTTCAATCCCGTCACTCCGTCCAGGGGTTGCTTGTTGTGAAGCACGGCGGTGGCATCGACCGGTTGGTCCTTGAGGGTGGTGCGGAAGCGACCGATGGCATCGAAGTTCTCCAGGGAGATCCCCCAGGGATCGATCTTGGCGTGACAGGATCGGCAGGCGGCCTGGTCGCGATGATCGGCCATGCGTTCCTTCGGGGTCATCTTGAGAACCCGGGGATCGGTCAGGTCCACCTGAGGCACATTGGGCGGCGGAGGCGGTGGTGGATCGTGGAGAATCCGTTCCAGCAGCCAAACGCCCCGCTTGAGGGGATTGGAGTCCACGCCGGTGGAATTCATCGTGAGGACGGCTGCGGTGGTGAGGAGACCGCCGCGATGGACGTCCGGGCTGAGAGAGACCTTCCGAAACTCCTGCCCGGAGACGCCCGCGATTCCGTAGTGCCGCGCCAGGGGTTCGTTGATGACGAGATAGTCCGAATGGAGGAAATCCATGATGCTGCGATTGTTTCGCAGCATGTGGTCGAAGAGGGCGAGCGGTTCGCCGAGGATGGTCTCCTTGAAGGCGTCGTCGTACACCCGGAACTTCTTTTGATCGACCACGAGGTTGTCCAGAGCCTCCAAGCCCAGCCATTGCTGGACGAAGTGTCGGGCGAAGCGTTGGGATCTGGGATCCGCTAGCATCCTCGCGATCTGGGAATCCAGGACGTCCGGCGACGTGAGTCTGCCGGCAAAGGCCAGCTCCAGGAGCGTGTTGTCCGGGATGCTGGACCACAGGAAAAAGGACAGCCGGTTGGCCAACTCC
>JBIKWS010000036.1:0-12438 GCA_044356195.1 Cyanophyceae cyanobacterium | reverse complement strand
CGTGAGCGAGGATACTTCGAGTTGCGGGTTGTCCTATCTGATGTCGGTGCCATCTCCGGGGTTCGCGGCGAACGCGTTCTCCGTGGTGTATTCCGGATGCCTGGCCTCGTTGAGCATGGTTCACGAATGGGGCCACCAGCTGGGTTGCCAGCACGATCGGGCCAATTCGGTGGGGCCAGCAGCCTTCCCGTTCGCCTATGGATGGCGCCAATGCACCACGAACGGGCCCATGTTCCGGACGATCATGTCCTATGCCTGTGGTTCCGCGGTCCGGGTGAACTACTTCTCCAATCCCAGGCTCCTGTACTCCGGACAACCCCTCGGGGTGGATGAGGCCGTCGATCCTGCCAATGCGGCGGACAACGCGCGGGCCATCAACCTCAACGCGGGCATCGCCGCGGCCTTCAGGGCCTCCGTGGCACCGGCGGTTCCCTCGGCTCCGACAGACCTCGCAGCCATCGCCCCGACCCATCTGTCGGTCTCGCTGAGCTGGGTGGACGGATCGAATGTCGAGACATGCCAACTGGTGGAGAGATCCGCCGATGGTGTGAACTGGAACCTCATCGCCACGTTGGACCGTAACGTGACGGTCTTCACGGATGAGACGGCTTCCGCAGGGACGTCCTTCGTCTACCGCGTCAGCGCGGCGAATGGTTCTGGCGCCTCCGCTCCCTCCAACGAAGCGTTCGTCAGTGTGCCGCCCATGCCGGCAGTGCCTGTTGCCCCGTCCGGATTGTCGGCGGCGCTGGTGTCCGGAGCCGTCCGGCTGAATTGGTCGGACAACTCGACCGATGAAACCGGGTTCATCGTGCAACGTTCGGTGAATGGTGGTGCCTACACGGCGCTTACGACGGTGGGCGCGGGCGTGGCTACGCTTACCGATTCCTCGGCGCCTGCGGGATCCACCTGCACCTATCGCGTCTGTTCGGTGAACGCCGTGGGTGCTTCCGCCCCGAGTGGTGCGGTCAGCGTGGCACTGCCGGCACCACCGCCAGCGGCAGCCAGCGGGCTGACGGCGGTCGCGACATCCACCAGTGTGACGCTGGCATGGACGGACAACGCCACCAACGAGAGCTCGTATCGAGTGGAGCGATCCGCCAACGGCGGCTCATTCCTGTTGTGGATCGTGCTTCCCTCGAATTCCACCCGGTATGTGGATACGTCCGTTGCGGCCGGAGCCACCTATGCCTATCGCATCGTGGCTTCCAACAGCTCCGGAAATGCAGCCGCCTCCAACGTCGCCTCGGTGGTCATCCCGGGGACCACTCCGCTGGCACCGACCAGTCTGGGAGGTATCGCCGCGTCACGTACCCAGATCAATCTGAGCTGGATCGACAACGCCACCAACGAGACCGGGTTCCTGGTGGAACGTTCCACCAACGGGTCGACCTGGACGCAGGTGGGCAGCGTGGGTGCCAACCTCCGCACGTATAACGCGACAGGCCTGAAGTCCAATACGATCTACTATTTCCGGGTCCGTGCCTTCAATGGTTTCGGCAACTCGGCCTATACATCGACGATTGGGGTCCGGACCCTGCGTTGAGGTGGACATTTTCGGTCCCTTCCGGAGGTGGGCAACCTCCGGCAGGAGACTGGAAACGCGTGGCTGGCCTTCCCCAAGCCCGGCCAAGGACAGAACCAGACACGGCGTCGGAAACTCCACCGACGTCCGCACGAGATCGCGCGGGTGGCCCCATTTTCCACCCGGAGATTCTCCCCAACAGACCGGCCGGGGACTCCCCAATGTCTCCGGCATCCCCAAATGGATGGCCCGGGCACAACGACTTCCCCAAGGTCGAGGTGCCCGGGTTTTTTGCCGTTGGAGGCCGGTTTGCCCTTGCGGATGGCTCCATCCATGAATGCCCGCGTTCGCGGGGATGAGGAATCCTCGGGCGAATGCCGGTTGCCCCGGGGGCAGGGTGCCACCATGCTACAGCTGCGTTTATGAACGACGTGCAGCAGCTTGACGAACTTCTCGCCTCTCGACTCGACCAGGCCCGGCGGCCGGTGGAGCCGTGTACCGTGGTCATCTTCGGTGCCTCCGGCGACCTGACCTCCCGGAAACTGATCCCGGCGCTTTACCACCTCGCATTGGAGCGGTTGATGCCGCGTCCGTTTCGGATTGTGGGCTTTGCGCGCCGTGAAAAGACGGACGAATCGTGGCGGCAGGAACTCCGGGAAGCCCTGACCAAGTTTTCGCGGACGAAGCCGGTCAACGAGGAGATCTGGGCGGAGTTCGCCGCAAACATCCACTACTGCCAGGCGGACATTTCGGATGCTTCCGGGTACGAGAAGCTGAAGACGCTGGTGGCCAGCTTTCCTGATGAAAAGGTCCGGAAGAACCTCCTGTTCTACCTCGCCACCAGCCCGAGCCAGTTTGCCGAGGTGACAGCCCACCTCAGCGCCGTGGGGTTGCTCCACAAGGCCGAGGGAGGCGTGACGCCCGACCGTTTGGTGATCGAGAAGCCCTTTGGCCACGACTTGGCCAGCGCCCAGCAGTTGAACGGCGAACTGACCCGGTTCGCCCACGAAAAGCAGATCTTCCGCATCGACCACTATCTGGGCAAGGAGACCGTCCAGAACATCCTGACCTTCCGGTTCAGCAACGCCATCTTCGAGCGTCTCTGGAACCGTGAGGCCATCGATCACGTCCAGATCACCGTTGCCGAGAAGCTCGGTGTCGGAACCCGCGGCGGCTATTACGAGGAAGCCGGGGCAATGCGCGACATGCTCCAGAACCACGTCCTTCAGGTGCTGGCATTGATCGCCATGGAGCCTCCCGTCTCGCTCGAGGCGGAGAACGTCCGCGACGAAAAGGTGAAGCTCCTGAAGTCCATCCGTCCGATGACTCCCGCGCAGGTGGCGGAAAACGTCGTCCGCGGCCAGTACTTCGCCGGTGAAGTCGAAGGCGAACTGCGACCCGCCTATCGTTCGGAACCCAAGGTGAAGCCAAACTCAAACGTCGAGACGTTCGTGGCCATGCGCCTCCTCATCGACAACTGGCGTTGGTCCGGTGTGCCCTTCTACCTGCGCACGGGCAAGAACCTCCCGCTTTCCGCCTCCGAGGTCCGCATCCAGTTCAAGCCCGCACCCAGCATCCTCTTCAACGCTGCTGCCGGCACCCGCCTGGATGCCAATTCACTCACGCTCCGACTCCAGCCCAACGAGGGAATGACCTTGCGGTTCAACGGAAAGGTTCCGGGCGGTGCCACCGAACTGCGTCCGGTCCGGATGAACTTTTCCTACGATACCGAGTTCGGTGCCTACACCCCGGAGGCCTACGAGCGGTTGCTGCTCGAAGCCATGTCCGGCGATGCCACCCTGTTCATCCGCCGCGATGAGGTTGAAACCGCGTGGGGCATCGTCGATGCCATCCGCCATGCCTGGATCGGCAAGTCCCTGACGAACCGCGAATTTTACGGAGCTGGCACCTGGGGACCCTTTGCCGCCGAGGACCTACTCGCCCGAGACGGTCGCGAGTGGAAGAATCCGCAGCCTCAGAAGTAGTTTTTTGCGCCACAAAAAGGGGCCTCGGAGCGATCCCGGGCCCCTTTTCGTTTACCAGACCCGGGTAAGAATCCATCCGGCGTGACGATCCCGAGTCGTCTAGGCCACGTTTGGCCAAATTAAAGTTGACCCGGAGCAAAGGCAGGCGTAGCGAGGCCGAGTCACCTCCCCGTAATCACGCACAAATCTTTGCGTCCATCTTGTCGCATGGATGTGTGCTTTTTTGGAGAGGGGTTTCAGCGAAGCCACAGACTCCTATGCCTAACATGCGTCCATCAACACCCACGCGCCTCCAGCGTAGCCTCTCCGGCTGCGTTGCGGCGGCTGTGCTTGCTTGGGGCGGCACTGCCTACGCCCAGCAAAACATCATCCAACCTGGCGATGCGGTAATCGCATCCTCCTCCAACAGTCCAGGTTCGGAAGGCGCGGCCAATGCCATCGATGGCAAGCCGACGAAGTACCTGAACTTCGACACCCGCACTGGAGGCAAGCCCTCCGGCTTCATCGTCACCCCGTCGGTGGGTGTGACCCGGGTGACTGGAATCAGTTTCCAATCCGCCAACGATGCCCCCGAGCGCGACCCCAAGATTGTGACGATCGAAGGTTCCAATGACGACACCGTCACCGGATGGGCTGCCGGCAACTGGGAGCAGATCACCCGGATCGACAACTTTCCCGCGTTCGCAGCCCGGTTCCAGACGCAGGAACTGAGCTTCGAGAACTTCAAGGCGTACAAGCACTACCGCATCACGGTCCTCGAGACGCAGACCGTCAACGGCTGCTGCTTCCAGGTCGCCGAAGTCGGCCTGCTCGGCTCCCTCCTCCCCCAGGACGTCACCCAGCCCGGTGACCCGGTCATCGCCTCCTCCTCCAACGGCCCGGGCTCCGAAGGCCCTGCCAACATCATCGACAACAAGCCGACGAAGTACCTGAACTTCGACACCCGCACGGGCGGCAAGCCCTCCGGCTTCATTGTCAGCCCGAGCCTCGGTCGGACGCTGATCAGCGGCGTGACCATCCAGTCCGCGAACGACGCCCCCGAGCGTGACGCCAAGATCGTCACGATCGAGGGATCGAACGACGAGACCGTCACCGCATGGGATGCCGGCAACTGGGAGCAGGTCGTCCGCTTCGACAACATTCCTGCGTACACCGCGCGGTTCCAGACCCAGACGCTTCTGTTCGACAACTACCGCCCCTACCGCCACTACCGCTTCACGGTCCTCGAGACGCAGACCGTGAACGGCTGCTGCTTCCAGGCCGCCGAAGTCGAGTTGCTCGGCACCGGTGCCCCGCAGGATGTCACCCAGCCCGGTGATGCGGTTATCGCCTCCTCCTCCAACGGCCCGGGCTCCGAAGGCCCTGCCAACATCATCGACAACAAGCCGACGAAGTACCTGAACTTCGACACCCGCACGGGCGGCAAGCCCTCCGGCTTCATCGTGACGCCCAGCATCGGGGCCACGACCGTCACCGGCATGACCATGCAGTCGGCCAACGACGCTCCCGAGCGCGATCCGAAGATCGTGGTGCTGGAAGGCTCCAACGACGAGACCGTGACGGCATGGGATGCGGGTAACTGGGAACAGGTGGTCCGCCTGGACAACATCCCGGCCTGGACTGCCCGCTTCCAGACCCAAGAGTTCTTCTTCCCCAACAAGAAGGCCTACAAGCACTACCGGTACACGGTCCTCGAGACGCAGACGGTCAACGGCTGCTGCTTCCAGATGGCCGAAGTCGAACTGCTCGCCGTCAGCCAGGGCGTGGATTGCACCAAGGCCCGCTTCCTGACCCAGCCTGAAAACACGCTGGTCCTCAACGGTGCCCCGGCGACCTTCGTGTCCGTCGTCAATGGTCCGTGGCCCCTCCAGTGGTACCGGAATGCCCAACCCATCCCGGGTGCGACGGCCCCGACGTACACCACCGGCCCCGTCACCCCGGCAAACGCCGCTGACGTGTACACGGTCCAGATCCGTGGCTGCGAAGTCAGCTCCCCGGTCCAGGCCGTGATCTTCACGCCGTCCGCCACCAAGAGCATCGGCGTCAACTTCCGCGGCGGTGGTGCCAACGGCGCCCCGACCACCAACGGGCCCACCTCCGTCACCGGCATCTTCCCGCAGGCTTTCTGGAACGACGCCCAGAACGCCGCCAACGGCCAGCTGCCCGACTTCGCCGTGGATCCCGCCATCGAGCTCTTCGACAGCGATGGTAACCCGAGCACGATCACCTTCGACTTCCAGACCTCTGGAACGTGGGGCGCCGGCACGGGCGACAGCACGCCGACGGCGCGCATCCTGAACGGCCTCGTCCATCAGCAGCCGAACTCGAGCTCGCCTGGCATCACCTTCGGAAACGTGCCCCCGGGCCGTCACTCCGTGATCGTCTACACCGTGGGTATCCCCCTCCAGTTCCAGGACGCCGACTACACCATCACGGGCGCCAACACCGAGACCTACTTCGTCCGCGTGATGAACTCGGATGAGTACAACGCCGCCCCTGGCTTCTACCGCGGCAGCTCCAAGAATCCGGCTGCCCGCAGCCTCGCGAGCTTCATCCGCTTCGACAACGTCGAGGCCGATGGCAACGGCAGCATCAACCTGAACTGGCTGACGGTGACGCCGGGCTTCGATCGCGGCGCGCCGGTCAATGCGATCCAGCTGCTCCTCAACACCTCGGCTGCTCCTCAGCCTCCGGTCATCACCGCCCAGCCGCAGCCCACCGTGGCTCCGGCTTCCGGCGTGGCCCAGATCAGCGTCACCGCAACGGGCACTGGCCTGACCTATCAGTGGCGCAAGAACGGCCGCAACCTGCCTGACGGCGGCAACATCATCGGCGCCCGTACGGCCCGCCTGACGATCAACGCCTTCAGCGACGCCGACGAGGGCGTGTACAGCGTCGCCGTGTTCAATGCCGGCGGCAGCGTGGTGTCCGGCAATGCCTCCGTCCGTGTCTCCAAGTACAACATCAGCGACAAGTTGGTGGGTTACTGGAAGTTCGACGAGACCAGCGGCAACACGGCGGCAAACTCCGCCGCCGGCGGCCGTCCCGCCGCGGTCAACGGCACCGCCACCTGGGGCGCCGGCAAGATCGGCAACGCCTTCGGATTCGACGGCGGTACCTATCTGTTCGTGGACTCGTTTACAGCCGCCCGTCGTGAGATTGCAGGCTCCGCGTGGGTCAACATCCCCGAGGGAACCGGCGTCACCATGCCCATCTTCCGCAACGCCCGCGGCGCCCTCGGCGTCGGTGCAGGCGCTGCCGGTCAGTTCGAGTTCGGCATCACGTCCGATGCGAACACCGGTGAAGTCCGCCTCCAGGCGGTCATGGGCGTCGGCCCGAACCTGCTCCGCGCCAGCACCCCCGCCACCTTCTTCGGCGGCTGGCATCACGTGGCGTTCAGCGCCGATGGCGCCCAGCTCCGTCTGTATGTCGACGGCGTCCAGGTCGCCTCGACCGACTACATCGGTTCGCTCAACGCCCCGGAAATCCCGTACATCTCGTTCGGTGCCCAGCTGAACGTCGATGAAGCCGGAACCCTCGGGCCTGACGGAACCAACCCGAACTTCTTCGTTGGCCAGGTCGACGACGTGGGTCTCTGGACCCGCGGTCTCTCTGCCGAGGAAGTGACGAAGATCCACGCCGCTGGCGTGGCTTCCCGCGCGCTGACCACGGTCACGCTCACGCCTCCCGTTGTTGAGCCCGGCACGCTGTCGGTTTCCATCAACGGCGCCAACGTCACCATCAGCTGGGATCGCGGCATCCTCCAGACCGCTCCGGCTCCGAATGGTCCGTGGACGGACGCGACCGGCAACGGCACCGTCACCGAGTCTGCGACCTCGGGCACCAAGTTCTACCGCACGGTGGTGCGGTAAGCCGTGTGCGGCCCTCGCGCCGCGCGGTTGTTGATCACGGAGGCCGGGCCTTTTGGCCCGGCCTCTTTTTTGTCTCGCGACCTCAAGAGGACCGGCCCCCAAGCCGGGGTGGCGACGCCCTCATCGCAACCGCCAGATTTGTTCTCGAGGCAGTGTCGGGAGTAATCCGCGTGGCGCCTGTTGCTGCTTTGCCGCTGGATCCAGTTGCGGCGCGAAGCCTAGATTCCTCCCATGGTTGATCCTTTCGCACACAGTCGGACGCGACGGTTCCAACCCTTCCTTTCCTTCCTCTTGGTTGCCTTGGGCTCCGCGGCCCTCGCCCAGCAGCCTCCGGGCAAAGGCGCATCCGAAGTTTGGCAAACGGAGCCAGGGTTGCGATGGCGCTCGGTTTCGAGCCCGGATTCCGGGCGCCCGGGTTTCACCCTGATGAACCCGGCGGCCACCCGCCTCCAGTTCACCAACCGTTTGGAAGAACTTGCGGGCGCCGCCAACCGGACGCTCTACAACGGCGCCGGCGTCGCTGCCGGTGACGTGGATGGCGATGGCCTGTCGGACCTCTTCTTCTGCGACATCTCCGGAAACAACGCCCTGTTCCGGAACCGCGGCGGATTCACCTTTGAAGACATCACCCAAACCTCCGGAATCCGCACCCCCATCCCGGGGTGTCGTGGCGCCGTGCTGGCCGATGTCGACGGCGACCGTGATCTTGACCTGTTGCTGGCGGTGAATGGGGGTGGGGTCTTGTCCTTCATCAACGACGGCCGAGGCCGCTTCACCGAGGCAACCTCGGGTGCAGGCACGTCATCCAATCTGGGGGCCTCGACGATCGCCATCGCCGACGTGGACGGCAACGGCACGCCGGACCTGTACGTCGCCAATTACAGCACCGAAGACGTGCGCGATCGCGGCCGGGTCAACATCCAGATGATCGGCGGCAAGCCTGTGTTGCCCGGGAGCCGACCCGACCGGTTCCTCCTCGTCGACGGCAAGCTGGTGGAAGCCGGACAACCCGACCAACTCTACCTCAACGAAGGGGCAGGCCGATTCCGTGCTGTTTCCTGGACCGACGGATCCTTTCTCGACGAAAACGGGAACCCGCTGAAGGCGCCTCCCAACGATTGGGGACTGACCGCAACGTTCCGCGACCTCAACGGCGATGGGGCTCCCGATCTCTACGTCTGCAACGATTACTGGACGCCCGATCGCTGTTGGATCAACGACGGCAAAGGACGCTTCCGCGCGTTGCCCACGATGGCCATGCGCAAGACGCCGGCCAGCTCGATGGGCGTCGATGTGGCCGACGTGGATCGCGATGGCGACATGGACCTCTTCGTGGTCGACATGCTCAGCCGCTACCCCCACTTGCGGAAACGTCAGGGATTCGCCCAGGCGATGACACCGGTTCCGATGGGAGTGGACCCGATGCGTCATCAGGTCATGCGCAACGTACTCCTGCTGGCCCATGGCGATGGCACCTACGCCGATGCAGCCTTCCAGGCCGGAGTGCCCACCTCGGATTGGTCGTGGTCGCCCATCTTCCTCGATGTGGACCTCGACGGTTACGAGGACCTGCTGATCAGCGCCGGCCACTTCCGCGACGTGCAGGACTACGACGCCGAGGCCCGGATCCAGGGCCTGCAGCACACCTGGAAGGGCCAACCCAACGATCAGGAACGTCAGCGCGCCTTCACCCGCGAGTTGATGGAACATTACCGCATCTACCCGCCTCTCGACCTTCCGGTCGGAGCCTTCCGCAACGGACGCGATGGTCGCTTCGAGGAGGTCACCCAGCAGTGGGGGCTCAACCATCCCGCCGTCCATCACGGCCTCGCCACCGCGGACCTCGATGGCGATGGCGACGCGGATCTCGTCGCGAACACGCTGAACGGTGCCGCCAAGGTCTTCAGGAACGATGGCACCAACGGACGTGTTTCCGTGCGGTTGATCGGACGTGCGCCCAACACCCAGGCCGTCGGCGCGCGCGTCACCCTGCTTCATCCCGCCCTCCCACCGCAGTCCACGGAAGTCACAGTGGGAGGGCGGTATCTTTCCGGATCCGATCCCAAGCTGACCTTTGCGGCACCGACGGATGGCGAGATGCAATTGCGCGTCCGCTGGCGGAATGGGCGTGAGATGTTGTTCGCGGGAATCCGTTCCCAGCGACAGTATGAAATCGATGAGGCGGCAACCGACCTTCCCGCTCCTTTGCCTGCACCCGCGGCAAAGCAGGCTCCCCAGCCGCTATTCCAGTTCGCCGCCCTCCAACCCGCGCATCGCCATCTCGAAACGGTACATGCCGACGAGGACGTCCAGCCGCTCCTCCCGCACAAGCTCAGCCAGCTCGGGCCTGGCGTGGCCTGGGTGGATTTCGAGGGCGATGGGGACGACGACCTGTTGATTGGGTCCGGTCGTGGCGGATCCATCGCCGCCTACGTCAACGATGGCAAAGGCGGGCTCAGCGCCTTGGCGTCGTCGGCCGCGCCGATGGCCGCGGACGATACGACCGCTTTCGCGGCGTGGCCCACGGATGCCGGTGCGGCACGTGTCTTGATCGGGCAGCAGGGGTACGAAGCCCCGGGCTCGGCCGGGATTGTGGAATGGACCTTCCGGGACGCGGCTCCGCGCCAGTCCATGGCTGCCCTCCCGGCATTCACCAACGTCACGGCACTGGCCATTGGCATTTCCGCCGGAGGGACTCCCCTCCTGTTTGCCGGTGGCGGTGTTGTCCCGGGTGCCTATCCGAACGGAGCTCCCTCGAAGCTCTTTCGATGGACCGGTGACGCCTGGGCTCCGGATCCCCGTGGCGCGGCGCTTGATCGCCTGGGCATCGTCAATGCCGCCGTGTGGACGGACCTCGACGACGACAGCTTCGCCGAGCTCGTGCTGGCCTGCGAATGGGGACCGATCCGCGTCTTTCGCGTTGGTCCGACGGCACTCGTGGAAGCCACGCAAGGGCTCGGGCTCGACCGTTGGACCGGATGGTGGCGGAGCGTGCACGCAGCCGATGTCGACGGCGATGGACGCATGGACCTCGTGGCTGCGAACTGGGGTTCGAACACGCCCCATCAGGCCTCGGCGACGCAGCCGCTGGTCTTCGCCTGGGGCCAGATGTCCCAGCCCGGCGTCACCGATGTGATCCAGACCGAGTGGGTGGGAGGACGTCTTCAGCCCCGGCTTCAGCTGCGCCAATTGGCGGCGTCCATGCCGCAGGTTCCCCAGTTTTTCACCAACCACGCTGAGTACAGCGAAGCCCCACTCGAACGGGTGTTGGGAGACCGCGCGCCCCTGTCGCGCCGTGTCGAGGTCCGAACCCTCGAATCGATGGTCTTCCTCAATCGCACGAATCGGATGGAAGCCCGACCGCTTCCTCCCGAGGCCCAGCGCGCACCCGCTTTCGGGATCGGCGCGGCGGACTTCGACGGCGACGGCCGCGTGGATCTCTTCCTCGCCCAGAATTTCTCACAGGTTCCGGCGGAGGATGTGAGCTTCAACGCGGGTCTTGGCCTGTTGCTCCTCGGCGATGGGCAGGGCGGGTTCCGGCCAGTTGCGGCCGCGGATTCAGGAATCCGCATCGAAGGCGACCAGCGCGGCGCGGCAGTGGCCGATTACGACGGCAACGGTCGCACGGATCTGGTTGTCACCCAGAACGCCGCCGAGACACGGATCCTCCGCAACCTCGGCGGCAAGCCTGGCCTGCGCGTCCGGCTCGCGGGTCTGCCAAGCAATCCCGCCGCCATCGGCGCACGCATCCGTCCCGAAATCGCGGATGGCAAGGGCCCTGCCTTTGAACAGCACGCCGGGTCCGGTTACTGGTCCCAGGACTCGGCAACGGTGGTCGTTCCGAGGCCTGCCACTGTCGCCGCGCTGCATGTCCGTTTTCCCGGGAAGGCATGGATGCGCGTCGAGGTCCCGGGCACAGCCGCAGACATTCGGATCGACACGGACGGAAAGCTCACTGTCCTGCGTTGACGGGCGTGGCGTTGGTCCCGGGATCCGCAAAGTAAATCGGCACCCGCAAGGTCCGGTGCGCGGGATGATTGCTTTCGAGCACCACGGCGAGGTCGTTCCCTTCCGCGCTGCGAAGTCCAACTTCGGTCACCAGCGAAAGTCGGTAGAGCCGTCCTTTCTCCACCGTTTCCAGCAGCACGCGTGTTCCCGTAGGCGGGGGCGAAGTGTGGCGGACCTCGAGCACGTGAGGCGTGGTCGAGCGGATGTGGACGGGGGCGGAGGTTGTGTTCGGTCCCGGGTTCTCGGGCAAGCGCAGGACCCGCGGTCCCAAGGCGACCGCGGGAAGACCTGGGACGAACGCGGTGACTTCGAGTCGGGGAACGTTGGTGGAACTGGTGGTCAGTTCAAAGCGGCCGTAGTGGTTTCCGTTCGGCAACGCCTTCGTCACCTGCATCTCCACCGCGTACTCGAATCCCGCGCGGACGGTCACGAGCCGTCCGACAAACGACGGATGAAGACTCCTCAGGTCGGACACCTCGATCGGCGTCGACTCGTGGTTTACGATCCGGGCCACCGCCACCTCGTCCTTCCACGCGTCCGGGGTGATGGGAAGCATGGCGAAGGCGGGCACCGCTTCCACTGGTTGATAGACCTCGCCGCGGATCTCCAGTCGGACTTTGGCTTCCTCTGGATGTGTGGCGTCGAATTCCAACTGCTCCACGAAGGGCCCCGACACGCTGCTGGCGATCAGCTCCAACGGCATTGCGAGCTGACCGCCGGCTGGCACCACCTGCGTCCGCCACGGAGGGATCAGGCAACTGCAACTCGTGCGGACATTCCGGATCTCCACCGCTTGCGTCGTTCCATTCGTGAGTGTGACCACCCATTGCAGGCGTGCGAGTGGAACGATCCGGCCCACATCGCGCGTCCGCTCGCCCACCACCATGCCAGTGCCTTCGGCCGCGTGGGTGCGTGCCGTGGCGAAGAAGACAAGAAGTGCCGCGGACCAGGAACGGATGCAGGCAGGCGTTGTGCGAAACGATTTCACGGCGGTCGAGGAACACCAAACCTTGCGAGCAGCCGCCGCGCGCTTCCAATCGGAATCTTTGGG
>JBIKWS010000559.1:0-3574 GCA_044356195.1 Cyanophyceae cyanobacterium | reverse complement strand
ATCATGCGGTCCACCTGAGCCTCCAGGTTCGCCCGCAGCTTCCCTTCGCCCGCCAACCGGAACAGCTCGGCGTCCGGCATCGTCGACCACAGGAAGTATGAAAGCCGCGAGGCCAGCGCGTGTTCATCCACGAGCGGATGACCGGTGCCGGATGCGGTAGTCGGATCAACACCCTCCTCCCGGAACAGGAACCGCGGCGAAGCCAGCACCGCCACCATGGCCTGCCCGATGCCTTCCTCGAAGCTCGCCCCCTTCCGCGAGTACGTCTGCTCCGCCAACGCGACGAGTCGGTCGAGCGTCTCCGCTTCCACCGGACGCCGGTAAGCGCGCTGCACGAACGCCCCGAGCAACTCGCGCGCATACACCCGACGTGCCTTCCGATCCTTCGGCGGATCCTTCGGAAAGAACTTCGCGTAATTCTTCGGTCGGACGAAATGCTTCCCGTCCATCGGCCCCCTCACCGTCACCGAGTCGATCCGGAAAGCCAGCGAACGCACCTGCTTCTGGTCCCGCGTCAACGGATCCACCGAGAATGCCAACTCGTGTTCCCCCGCGGTCCAGATCCGATCGAACTCATAACGGAGCACCCGATTGTTCTCCCGGGTGAGTTCCTGCGAGACGAGCGATTCGCCATCCACCTGGAAGCCCAGCCGCGCCTTGTTGTAGTCGAACTGGTTGTCGACGAACTTCTCGGTGGCGGTCACCTGCACAAGCAACTGGTACCGGCCCGGCTTGGACACCGGCAACCGGTGCGTCACCCGGTTTGTCTGGTAATACGAAAGGCTCAGCGCGTCGCCGTTTGCCGCCATCCCCTTCCGCGCAAATTTCCGCCCCGGAACTTCCTCCTCAACCGGCACATGGGACACGGCGGGCACCGCTCGGGTCACGATCGTCCGAGCCGCCGCCAGATACTTCTCCAGCAGCATCGGCGACACCGTCAGCACGTCCCCGATGTTGTCGAACCCATGTCCCGTATCGTCCGCCGGAAACTCTGCCTGGGTGTCGAACTCGATCCCCATCAGGTCCCGGATCGTGTTGCGGTACTCCACCCGGTTCAACCGCCGCACCGTGACGCGTCCGGGATCCGGGTCCTTCGGATCCACCCGAAACACCGCCTGCTTGATCCACGCCTCCAACTGCTGCTTCTGCTCCGCGGTCGGCTGCTTCTTCTTGGCCGGCGGCATGAGACCGGCCCGGACGTTCTTCAACACATGCAGCCACAGCTCATGGTTCCCGAGCATCGCCTCTTCGGACGCGAACTGGTCGAGCGTCACCCGCCCCTTATCCATCCCATCGCCGTGGCAGTCGTAGCAGTACTCCTTCAGCACCGGTTCAATCCCGGACCGATACTGCGTCATCGCGGCCGACACCGGCGATTGCCCCAGCGCCGGCGATGCCCCCGCGAAGGCCAACGCCGCCAACCACGACACCCCCCGGAATCGGAGGGCAAACGAAACTCGGCTGGAACGTGGCAACGGCATCGGTGGTGATTTCGCCTAAGTCTGCCCCAACCAAAACCAATCACAAGCCCCGCGAATGGGGTTCCCAGCGACGGGGCGCACCTTGACACTACCCCCGTAAGGAACGGGGTGGCGACGTCCTCGTCGCCGTTCTGAAGCCGTTCCCATTCGGGGCTGTGTCGTGATGGTCCAGATCGGGATCGGAATCGAGTTCGGGCTCGGGATCGATGAAGGCCCTTCGGCCTGTCCCCTCTATCCCGGAGGGATTGAAGAATCCGCAGCCTTCGCACCCCTGCCGGGGTGCGGAATCCATCACAACGCCCCTTTCCCCGGGTGCGTGCTTCGCACGACCCGGGGCTATCCGCTCCCATCCCTCCGGGATGCCCGCACGCGGGAGGCGTGAGGACGCGACGCCGGCGACTGGTCCCCATCACTCCGGGATGCCGGCACGCGGGAGGCGTGGGAGTGAGCCCAGCACCGACTTCGCGTTGCTCATCGCGCTGCTTCTGATGCTCGTCCGATTGACCGCCCTGTGGATCGTCCTGCCCCTGTCGGTCACCTGGGGAATCCTCACGTTGTGGCGCGGGCGGGACAAACGCAGTCACGTCACTGACATGCACGCATCGTCATCGCTTCCGAGCGCGTCCAGCACGAGTCCACAGGAAAAGCCAGACGCAGGCGAAGCCGCCGAAGAGAAACCCGAATCCGGTGACAAACACCGGACCAAGCCAGACGGTCTCAAACGACTCAATCTTGGAAAGCCCGGGTGCGGTCGGGTCGTACAGGACGTTCACGCGTTCCCCGGTCCCGAATGAAAGGTCCGACGACCCGAAGGAGGAACGCTGCGTGTGCACGATGCCTGCCGAATCCGCAAAAGTGAAAACCGGGTGATACACGGATCCTCCCTTGGAGCCTGCACTGCGCTCCACCGTGATGACCTGACCCGGCACCTGGGTCGCTCGGCCAACGAATGCCGCGGTGCGCACCAGCCAAACCAACCCTGCGATCAGGATGAGGTTCCCGATGAGGATGAAGGCGACGCCAACGAGGCGTCCAAAAGACTTCTTTACGTTGATTTCAAACATACCCGATGGGCGCGCTGCCTTGGCATGGAGAAGCAATGGGTTCGTGCTTCACGATCCGCACGACACCTTGAACCCAGCGATGCGACCTTTCCAAGCCATCAAGATCACTCTGCCATCAAGTCCCGGAGCCGGAACACACGTTCCTCCGCGGCGTCGCCGAAATAGACCATCTCCACATCGCCCGGCACCGCGCGCACGATGTAGTTCCGGGGCGAATCTTCCTCGCGCATCCCGCGCATCTCGCGCAGCCACGGTGGGCGATCTTCGTTCAGGACCTTTCGGATCGCAGTCCGGACCGACTCAACCGCTGGCAGCGGGTCCCCAGCCTTGAACTCCAACCCCGCCTCGAAGAACACGCCCTCCGCCCTGCGCGCGGTGATCGACCATTGAAAAACCGACTCCAGCCGCACCGGCACCACCGGCATCCGGAGAAAGCAGACGGCACCGACCACCGCAGCCAGGACCAACGACCCGGACACCATTCCGACCCACGGTCTTCCGCTCCACCTCCCGAACCGCACCCCCGCCGACATGAGCACCAGGCTCACCAACCACCCGCCCCCGAACCACTGCATGCACGACACCCCAGCTCCCCGGGCGCTGTAGCGCACCTGCTGGTATGGGATACTCCCGTCCCATTCGACGATCGCATCCTCGCGCATCTGCTCGGGAGACAGGGTTGCGTTCAATCGCGTCGCGAAGGCTGCGTCACCCGCCAGCGACCGCAATCCTGAATGGACGACATTGACAGCGGACCGGGAGGTGCTCCGGCTCTGCCCGATGTGGCTGTCCAGATCCGGATACGCCGTCGGCCGCGCATCCACGACGTCAAAGCCCGGGATCCGCGCCCGGGCCGGTCCCAGGACGAACAGCTCCACCTTCAACGGGCCATTGTCGACGCCTGTCAGGCGCAGCGGGTATACGGGCGACGGCGTTGCGAAAGTGAAGACCAGCGGATGCAGCGCGTGCGGCCCGTCGACCTGAGCCTCCCGCTGCACCCGACTCGCCACGAACACCCATCCGTCCCGG
>JBIKWS010000558.1:0-3576 GCA_044356195.1 Cyanophyceae cyanobacterium | reverse complement strand
ATTGGTCCGTCCGAAGCGGACCAGCAGGCGATGCTGAAAGAGTTGGGGTTTGAAACCCTGGCTGCCCTGACCGAGGCCGCGGTGCCGGCGACGATCCGGGTGTCGAAACCGATGGACCTGCCGCCGGCCCTGTCCGAGAGCGAGGCGCTTGCCCACCTGCGGTCGATCGCGTCGAAGAACCAGGTTTTCCGGTCGTACATTGGCGTCGGGTACTACGGGACGGTGACGCCGCCGGTGATCCAGCGGAACATTCTGGAGAATCCGGGCTGGTACACGCAGTACACGCCGTACCAGGCGGAGATCTCGCAGGGGCGGTTGGAAGGGTTGCTGAACTTCCAGACGATGGTTTGCGACCTGACGGCGATGGACATTGCCAATGCCTCGCTGCTGGACGAGGCCACGGCGTGCGCCGAGGCCATGATGCTGTGTCATCGGGTGAAGGAAGGGGAAGGCGCTGAACGGAACACCTTCTTCGTTTCCTCGGATTGCCATCCGCAGAATTTCGACCTGGTGCGGACGCGCGCCAAGGCGCTCGGGTTGGAGGTCGTGGTGGGCGACTGGCGCACGTTTGCGTTTGGGCCGCAGGTGTTCGGTGCGCTGGTGCAATACCCGGGCACTTCGGGGGTGGTGGAGGATTTCACGGCGTTCGCGACAGCGGCCCACGCAGCCGGCGCGATGGTGGTGGTAGCCACGGACCTGCTGGCGCTGACGCTCCTGAAGGCTCCCGGGGAGTTCGGAGCCGATGTGGCCGTGGGCAGTGCGCAGCGGTTTGGTGTTCCTCTGGGATACGGCGGACCGCACGCCGCCTTCTTTGCGACGCGCGACGCGTTCAAGCGCCAGATGCCCGGTCGACTGGTGGGCGTCTCCAAGGATGCCCGGGGCCGGCCGGCGCTGCGGCTTTCGCTGGGAACGCGCGAGCAACACATCCGACGCGACAAGGCGACCTCGAACATCTGCACGGCGCAGGCGCTGCTGGCGAACATGGCGATGGCCTATGCGGCCTACCATGGTCCGGAAGGATTGAAGGCCATCGCCCAACGGGTCACCCGGCTCACGTCCATCCTGGCCGGCGGTCTGCGGAAGCTGGGGCACCGCATCGTCAACGGGAGCTTCTTTGATACCTTGACCGTCGAGTTGGTGGGGACGACCGCGGCGGACGTGCATCGGATCGCCGCTCAGCACCACGTGAACCTTCGGTCGCTGGACACGAAGCATGTGGGCGTCTCGCTGGACGAAGCGACGACGGTCTCGGAGATCGAGGCGTTGCTGAAGATCTTCCATGGCGGCAACGCGGTCGCCTTCGACGTGATGTCCGTGGCCGCCGAATCCGGTCTTCCCACGGCCTTTGGCCGGACATCCCCGTACCTCCGGCACGCCGTGTTCCAGGAGCACCACAGCGAGACCGAGATGCTGCGGTACCTGCGGCGCTTGGAGTCCAAGGATCTGTCGCTCTGCCACTCGATGATCCCGCTGGGCAGTTGCACGATGAAGCTCAACGCCTCGGCAGAGATGTTCCCGGTGAGTTGGCCGGAGTTCGCGGGCATCCATCCGTTTGCGCCGTTGTCGCAGACCCGGGGTTACCAGCAGCTGTTTGACGAGTTGGAAGCGTGGTTGGTGGAGGCCACTGGTTTTGCGGGTGTTTCCCTGCAACCGAATGCCGGGTCCCAAGGCGAGTACGCAGGGTTGCTCGTGATCCGCGCGTATCACGAAAGCCGGGGTGAAGGCCGTCGCAGTGTGTGCCTGATTCCCACCAGCGCCCATGGGACGAATCCGGCCTCGGCCGTGATGGCGGGTTTCTCGGTGGTGCCCGTGGCCTGCGATGCGAGCGGCAACATCGACATCCCTGACCTCAAGGCAAAGGTGGCGGCGCATGCCTCGGACCTTGCGTGCCTGATGGTGACGTATCCCTCGACCCACGGTGTGTTCGAAGCGGGGATCAAGGAGATCTGCGAAGTGGTGCACGCCGCCGGCGGCCAGGTCTACATGGACGGTGCCAACATGAATGCGCAGGTCGGATTGACCTCGCCGGGTGCCATCGGCGCGGACGTCTGCCACCTGAACCTGCACAAGACCTTCTGCATCCCCCACGGGGGCGGTGGTCCCGGAGTGGGACCCATTGCGGTTGCGGAGCACTTGGTGCCGTTCCTTCCGGGACACCCGGTGGTGAACCTCGGGGGTGAGGATCCGATCGGGGCCGTATCTGCCGCGCCGTGGGGATCCGCCAGCATCTGCACGATCCCGTGGATGTACATCGCGATGATGGGGCCGGACGGTCTCAAGCAGGCGACCGAGGTCGCGATCCTCAACGCCAATTACATCGCCCGCCGTCTGGAGCCGCACTTCGCGACGCTTTACCGCGGCGAGAATGGGTTGGTGGCGCACGAGTGCATCCTGGACCTGCGCCCGTTCAAGACCGTCACGGCAGAAGACGTGGCCAAGCGCCTCATGGATTACGGATTCCACGCCCCGACGTTGAGTTGGCCTGTGGCTGGAACGCTGATGGTGGAACCGACGGAATCGGAACCGCGCGCTGAGTTGGACCGATTCATCGAGGCGATGGCGGCGATCCGTGAAGAAATCCAGGCGGTGGAAGAGGGACGCGTCGACGCGAAGAACAACCTCCTGAAAAACGCGCCGCACACGGCGGATGTGGTCTGCGGTGATGCTTGGGACCGGCCGTACAGTCGAGCCCAGGCGGCGTTCCCGGTGCCGGCGTTGAAGGACTTCAAGTTCTGGCCTGCTTCAGCGCGAGTGGACAACGTCTTCGGCGACCGGAACCTGGTCTGTTCGTGTATCGGGATGGAGGCCTACGGGCGTCCCTGAACCGGTTCTTTAGAAGTCCAGAGGCCGCGGAATCCTCCGATTCTGCGGCCTTTTGCGTTTTGTTCAGGGGCGGGTTGAACGGGGTTGGGAAAGTTGCAACATATTTTTGACTTCCTCAGCTTGGGACTTGTCAGGCTCGGGGAATCCCGTACACCCTGCATACGTTCATAATGGACAGGGGAGTTGGGATACTCCCTTCTGGAGGAGGCTTTGGAGCGGTTTCGATTTCACCCCCCCCCTTGGAATCGAACCTTCTTGACGCCACCAGAAGGCCCAAACCGATGGAAACAATGCCGAGGTCGTGCGCCATGGAGCGGCGGCGGCGGCGGGTGATGCTGGCGGTGAAGCCGCCCTTCGGTTTCCGCGGGTTCCCCGAGAGCGCAATGAGAGGTGCCGTACTGTCAGGGACGCGGCTCTGCCGTGTGCAGTCGTTCCGGGTTTCGAAAGACCTGGAGTGGTCGGCTGCGCATGGTCCGGGGGTTCCGGAAGCGTCCATGCGGTGGCTGGAGGGAAATCGCGGATGGAAGCGATCTCCCGGTGAAGGCCAGGCGCGTTGAGCAAAGGAAGAACCAACACATGAAGACCCAAAGCATGCCCGTCGGGTGGTCCCTGACAGGGCGATGGTCCGGTTTGCAGGCGGCGCTGATGATGCTGCTCCTGTTGCTGGGCGTACGGTCCGGGGAGGCGCGTGCCGCCCTCATGACCCAGAGTTATACCACGGCCATCCAGTTTACGGACTGGACGAACTCGGTG
>JBIKWS010000557.1:0-3577 GCA_044356195.1 Cyanophyceae cyanobacterium | reverse complement strand
ATTCCGGGCAGTCAATCAGTGCCATGGGGGGATGAGAGCAGGTTTGGGGGAAACCGACAGGGAGAGTTTTGAGTTTGGGTGGGGAGTTGGTTCGTTCCCATTCTGTCGCCTTCGGCGGATGGATGTGGGTGCGTGGAGGCTTTTGATGGGTGCTGCAACCCCTGCCGGGGTTGGTGGCTCATCACGCACGGGTGACCCGGGGTTGCTTCGCACCCCGGGCTAATCGCTGTAACGCCTCCGGCGTAATGGGACCGGACCCTTGCGTGAAACTTGAAACTGAAAACTTCGAACTCCCTTCAGACCAGCCTCGTGACCTACGTGGGGGAGAGTCAGGAGGGCTTTGGGATTGCGCCGCGTGGGGGCACGCGGCCTACACCTGCTTCAAACTTGAAACTTGGATCTCCTCCGCCATTTCACGGGCGAAGTAGGTGAGGATCCAGTCGGCGCCGGCGCGGCGGATGGCGAGGAGGGATTCGTTGCGGGCGCGGGCGTAATCGAGCCAGCCGAGGCGTGCGGCGGCGTGGATCTGGGCGTATTCGCCGGAGACTTGGTAGGCGGCGATGGGAAGCCGGGTGGCCTGCCGGAGTTGCTGGATGATGTCGAGGTAGGGACCGGCGGGTTTCACCATGAGCGCATCCGCTCCTTCCTGTTCGTCGAGGAGGGCGTCGGCGATGGCCTCGCGGGGGTTGGCGGGATTGAGTTGGTAGGTGCGCTTGTCGAGGCCGGTGGTGCCGGCGGCCTGGGCGCTGCCAACGGCTTCGCGGAAGGGACCGTAAAACGCGGAGGCGAACTTGGCGCTGTAGGCGAGGATCCCGGTGCGGCCGAGATGCGCGGTGTCCAGGGCGGTGCGGATCGCGTGGACGCGACCATCCATCATGTCGCTGGGGGCGACGAAATCGACGCCGGCCTGGCCATGCAGCACGGCCATGCGTGCGAGGATCGCGACGGTGGCGTCGTTGTCGACGTCACGGCCATCGTGCGTGAGGACGCCGTCGTGGCCGTGGGAGGTGTAGGGATCCAGGGCGATGTCGGTGAACTGGACGAGGCCGGGAGCGGCCTTGCGGACAGCGGCGACGGCGCGCAGGACGAGGCAGTCGGGGTTCAGGGCTTCCGAGCCCTCGGGGTTCTTGAGGTGCGGCGGGGTGACGGGGAACAGGGCGATGCCGCGGATGCCGAGCGCGGCGAGTTCAGCGGCTTCGCGGGCAAGGTCGGGGATGGAAAGCCGGGAGACGCCGGGCATCGATCCGACCGGGGTGGGCGGCCCGTCGCCCTCCTGGACGAAGAGGGGCGCGATGAGGTTCGAGGGGTGGAGCCGAACCTCACACGCCAGCTCTCGGATGGCTTCGGACTGGCGAAGCCGGCGGGGGCGACGGGCAGGGAACATGGGCTCAGGAGCGGTTGAGGGCGCTGAGGACGGCCTTGATGGAGGCGAGCTCGATGCTGGTGTCGACGCCGGCACCCCAGCGGGTCCGGCCCTCGGCGAGGCGGACCTGGATGTAGGCGATGGCGCTGGCTTCCTCGCCGGAGGAAAGGGCGTGCTCGGCGTAATGGACGACCTCGAACTTCGGAACCCCGCCGGCAATCAGCGCGTGGACGAATGCGGCGATCGGACCGTTGCCCTGGCCTTCGAGCCTCTGTTCGGTGCCGCGGACATTGACGCGGGCGCGGCAGCGGACGATGCCGTCGCGGCCCTCGGTTTCGAAGCCGAGGAGTTGGTAGGGGCTGGAGCGGTGGATGTACTCCGCCCAGAACATGCCGCGGAGTTCGGGTCCGCGGACCTCGCGGCCGAGGCGGTCGACCTCATCGTTGGCGATGGGGCCGAACTCGCGTTGCATGTCCTTGGGGAGTTCGATGCCGAACTCGGTTTCGAGCAGGTACGCGACGCCGCCCTTGCCGGACTGGCCGTTGACGCGGATGACCTCGTAGTACTCGCGGCCGAGGTCGGTGGGATCGACGGTGAGGTAGGGAACGTCCCAGAACGGCGAGAGGCCTTTGTCGAGGGCGGCTTCGCGTTCGCGGAGGCCCTTGCGGATGGCGTCCTGATGGGAACCCGAGAAGGCAGTGAAGACGAGTTCGCCGGCGTACGGTTGGCGCGCCGGGATGGTCATGCCGGTGCACCGCTCGTAGACGTGGCGCAAGGCGTTGAGGTCGGAGAGATCGAGGCCCGGGTTGATCCCGTGCATGTACAGGTTGAGGGCGACGATGACGACGTCGAGGTTGCCGGTGCGTTCGCCGTTGCCGAAGAGGGTGCCTTCGACGCGGTGGGCTCCAGCGAGCAGGCCGAGTTCGGTGGCGGCCACGCCGGTGCCGCGGTCGTTGTGCGTGTGGAGCGAGATGATGGCCAACGCCGGGTTGCGGAGGTGGCGGATGAACCACTCGACCTGGTCGGCGTAGATGTTCGGCATCGCGACCTCCACGGTGTCCGGGAGGTTCAGGATGATCGGCTTCTCCGGCGTGGGCTGCCACTCGTCGATGACGGCCTCGCAGATTTCGAGGGCGAACTCGACCTCGGTGGCCGAAAAGCTCTCGGGCGAATACTGGAACCGGAGGTTGGTGCCGGGGAGGCGGTGGGCGCGTTCGCGGACCCAACGCGTGCCGCGGCGGGCGATGGCGACGATCTCCGGCTTCTCGAGGCCGAAGACGACGCGCCGCTGGGCGGGGGAGGTCGAGTTGTAGAGGTGGATGATCGCGTTTTTGGCGCCGACGAGGGATTCGACGGTCCGCTCGATCAGGTCTTCGCGGGCCTGGACGAGCACCTGGATGGTGACGTCGTCGGGGATGCGCTTCTCCTCGATGAGGCGGCGCATGAAGGCGAACTCGGTGTTGGAGGCGGCCGGGAAGCCAACCTCGATCTCCTTGAACCCGCAGCGCACGAGGGCATCGAACAGCTCCAGCTTCTGGGAGACGTTCATGGGCACCGCGAGGGCCTGGTTGCCGTCGCGGAGGTCGACGCTGCACCAGATGGGCGGGGCGGTCAGGACGCGGTTGGGCCACTGCCGATCCGGCAAGTGGATCGGCGGGAACGGACGGTATTTTGCGGAAGCAGGATTCTGCATGGCTCGTGCGGTTGGGACCCGATCCCGGTCGCGCTCGCGCTGGGGCACTGCGGAAAGCAAAAACCCCACCGCCGGCGCGGCGATGGGGAACGAAATCCGAGAAGGTTCAGATCAAGCCCCGACCGCCCCGCTGCCGGAAAGCAGCGAAAGGCTGGTAAGTCGGAATGCCCGAAGTGAATCCATTGGATGAGATGAAATGCGGGGGAGGGGGTGGGGTCAACGCCTAATTCTGGGCGAAGTCATTTGCGCTGATGGCCCGGGCTTTGCTACCCACCGAAGCGTTTTTCGCAGACATGGCTGAACCTGGGACACGATTGGGTCGATACACCCTGCATGAGCGGATCAATGCAGGGGGGATGTCCGAAATCTGGCTGGCAACCGACGACGGTGGCCAGACGGTGGCCGTGCGTCTGATGCTGAACAACAGCCTGCTGGCGTTCACGGAGCGCAAGCGGTTCCTGACGGGGGCGGAAGTGTTGCAGCAGTTGCCGCCGCATCCGTGCGTCATCGGGTACGTGGAG
>JBIKWS010000555.1:0-3585 GCA_044356195.1 Cyanophyceae cyanobacterium | reverse complement strand
CGCCCTGGTGGTGGCGGGTGCGGTGCATGGCCGGGGCCAGGCCCAGGACGCGCCTTCTGCTGCCAAGCCGGCGGAGAAGGTCGCAGATTTGCCCCCCGTCGCGCCAACGCCGCCGCCAACCCCGGCGGTGAAGGAGACCGAAGCCACACCGCCGCCGCCAGAGACGCCGCCGATGGTCGTGCCCGAGGGCATGCTGATGTTGAACTTCCGCGGGGCACCGCTCGAGAGCGTGCTCAATTACCTCAGCGAGGCCGCGGGATACATCATCGTCACCGAGACCGAGGTGCGCGGGAAGCTGGACGTCATCGCCAAGCAACCGGTGACCAAGGAAGAGGCGTTCACCATCCTGGAATCCGCCCTGGCGCGGAACGGTTACACCGCCCTGCGCAACGGCCGCACGCTGACGATCGTCAGCAAGGAAGGTGCCCGGAAGCGCGACATCCCGGTGAAGAGCGGCAACGATCCCGAGGCCATTCCCAAGGATGAGCAGATGGTCACGCAGATCATCCCGGTCCGGTTCATCTCGGCGACGCAATTGACCACCGACCTTCAGCCACTGTTGCCGTCGGAGGCCACCATGACCGCGAATGACGCGGGCAATGCCCTGGTCATCACCGACACGCAGACCTCCATCCACCGCCTGACCGAAATCATCCGCGCTCTCGACACGTCGTTGGCCGGCGCGAATTCCGTGAAGGTCTATCCGCTCCAGTACGCCGACGCCAAGGAGTTGGCGAATGTGATCAAGGAGCTCTACCCGGCGCAGGATTCGCGCAGCAGCACCGCCAACAACCGCGGCGGCTTTGGTGGGTTCCCGGGCGGCGGGTTCCCTGGCGGAGGTGGTTTTCCCGGTGGATTCGGCGGCAACCGCGGGGGCACTGGCGCTTCGTCCGGCGGTTCCGGCAATCGCGCAGCCGCTTCCCGCGTCGTGGCCGTGGCGGACGAACACAGCAATTCGATCATCATCAATGCGCCCGACGACGCCATGCCTGCGATCGAGGAGTTGATCCGCTCGGTCGACACGAACGTGCAGGACGTGACGGAGCTTCGCGTCTTCCGGTTGCAGCATGCGGACCCGGTCGAGATGTCGGAGGTGTTGGCGGGATTGTTTCCGGATCCGACGACCAGCACGGACAGCCAGCGCAACCAGCGCTTCGGCGGTGGGTTCGGGATGTTTGGTGGGAATGCCGGAGGAGGCACAAGGACGACCTCCAGCGATCGCGCGAAGAAAAAGGGCAAGGTCATCACCGTGCCCGACCAGCGCACGAGCTCGATCATCGTCAGTGCGGATCGGGAGATGATGGATCAGATCGCCGAGATGGTGAAACAGCTCGATGCCAATCCGGCGCGGAAGCAGAAGGTCTATGTCTACGACCTCCAGAACGCCGATCCGCAGCAGGTGCAGGAAGTGTTGCGCGGCCTGTTCGAGAGCCAGAATACGCAGAACCGCAGCACCCAGAACCGCAACCAGAACAGCGCGTTGACCACGCGTTCCACGCAACAGCAGCAGCAGAACAACAACCGCAACACCGGTGCCGGCTTCGGCGGTGGCGGCGGCGGTGGCGGCGCTGCCGGCGGTGGACTCGGTCGCTAGGCCCAACCTCTCTTTTCCTTCTGACGATGAAACCAGATTCCCTTTCGCACCGGATCCTTTCGGCCAGCCTGGCGGCCTTGGTTGCCGGGTCCGCCATGGCCCAGTTCCAGGGCGGCGGCGGCGGCAACACCGGGCGCCGCACAACCGCCGGCGGCGGTGGCGGTAGTACCCGCGAGTATCCCAACAACACCCAGGTCGGCGACGCCACCATCTCCTACGATCCGGAAACCCGGAAGATCATCGTCATCACCGACGAGGAGACCAACGCCCAGATCAAGGATGTGATCACCAGCCTCGACAACCCGCGCCCGCAGGTGCTGATCAAGGTCGTGTTCCTGGAGGTCACCCACAACAACAGCTCCGACATCGGGGTGGAGGGCGGTTATGTGCGCAAGCTGGGCAACACCGGGACCGGATCGATCGCCAATGCCTTCGGGGCCTCGGCCATCAGCAGCGCGGCCACTTCGAGCGTTCCCAATGTTCTTGGGCAGAATGTCCAGAGCATGCTCCCGACGCCTCCGGGCGCGGGCCTGTACCAAGTGCTGGGCTCGGACTTTCAGGCCACCCTTCGCGCCATTGCGCAGGCCGGAAAGGCCGAGATCCTGTCCCGGCCTTCGATCCTCGCGCGCAACAACCAGCCCGCGACGATCTCCCTCGGTCAGCAGGTGCCGCTCGTGTCGAATACGCGCTTCGATGCCGTCAACGGCCAGATCAACACCGTCACCTACCAGAACGTCGGCATCATCCTGCGGGTCACCCCGTTCATCACGCCCGATGGCATGGTGGAGATGATCGTGTCGCCGGAGACGTCCTCATTGGCGGATCGATCAAGCTGGGTTCCCATTTCGGCCAATGCGCTGGCGCCCGTGGTCAACTCGCGCCTGGCGGACACCGTGGTGGTCGTGCCCGATGGTCAGACGGTGGTGATCGGTGGTCTGATGCAGACGCAGATCCTCGAGTCCGAGAGCAAGATCCCGTTGCTGGGGGACATCCCGTACCTGGGGAATGCCTTCAAGCGGAAGATCAAGTCGAACCAGAAGACCGAGCTGATGATCTTCCTGACGCCGGTGGTGATTGCCGCCCCGGGACAGTTGGCGGGCATCACCGCCGAGGAGCGCGGCCGCACCACGCTCAAGCCCAAGATGATTCCCAAGACCGAGCTCGACAGCCTGATCGACACGCTGCCGGTGAAGCCGGAAGCCCCCGTCCAACCGCTGTCCACGGACATCGAGCCGCCCGCCAAGGCCCCCCGCAAGAAGCCGTTGAGGTGAGTTGCCAGTTGCCAGTCGCCATTTCCCAGATCGGATCGTTTGCCTTCGCCGCAACGCGGCGCACGGCGACAGCCCGGGGTGGAGCGGAGCGGAACCCTGGGTCACCCCATCCACATGGCACCTCGCCCCAACGGGGCGAACGGTGGCCACAGGAACGCTGTTCCGTGCGCCCTTTCAGGGCATGGAGGTTGTTGTGTGGGGTGGTCCCCGGGGTTCCACCCCGGAACTGGCAACTGGAAACTGGTAACTCCCCCCCTACTTCAAATCCTCCCCACCCAATCCACCGACGGTCCAGTCGAGGTTGTAGATGAGCTTGGCTCCGTCGCGGAAGGGGGCGTTCAGACGGTCGTAGAGGGCGAACTCGGAGTGTCCATCGACGAACAGCAGGTTCATTCCCTTGGGGCCATGGGCTGAACTGCTCGTGCCCTTGTAGATGTCATGCCACTTGCCTTTGGTGCTGGCGAAGCACGGGGCGATGGCCTTCTTCGTCGGTGACTTCACGTCCGGGACCCGGCGCACCTGCAGACGCGCGTTGTCGTCGGAGTGATAGAACTGGTTGTAGTAATAGTACGAGTTCGGGAAGAGCAGTTCGTTCGTGCGGATGGGGAAGTTGTTCGCGACGGCCCACTCGATGTTGAACCCGCGTCCCTTTTCCGCGGGGCAGAAATAGAACCCCCGGTTGTTCGTGCTGATGTACGGCCCCATGAGCTTGAGGACATC
>JBIKWS010000556.1:0-3585 GCA_044356195.1 Cyanophyceae cyanobacterium | reverse complement strand
ACGGGGATCCTGAGGCCGAACGGCCCACGCCGAAGCGCACGGGCGAGAAATTCACCCTCGTGAATGGCGCGTCCACGCTCCTGGTGGACTATTGGACGCCGTTCTTTGGCCCGAGGGCCAAGGCGATGACAGACCGGTTGCACGAGTGGAATGCCGTCTCCGAGACCATTCCAATCCCATCGTACCTGGCCGGAAACGAGTATGTGGCGATCGCCAACAATTATCGCGACAATCCAGAGCTCGCATTGGAGGTGAACATTTCCGGCAAGGCGCTCGCATACCTGCTGGTTGACAACCGTGTGGGGGATGGGGACGGCGCCACGCCGCCGGACTTCAACGCAAACATGCTTTGGGTTGCCGAGGCGGGATGGCTTCCGGTGGCCACCGGGATGAATCGGGCCGGCGTTGCCGAGAATCCGGATGAAGTGGGATACGACGAGAATGGGGACGGCAGCATCAACCAGGTGGGATCCGTGTTCTATCGGATCGTGGAGCCGGGTGTGCTGACTCTGGGGCCCCAGAATGAGGGCCGGAACATGTATGGTTTGGTGGTTGCACCCGCGGTGGTGCCATCCGCTCCGCAATCGGTCGCTGTCTCGAAGGTCGGGGATGGCAAGGTGACCCTGACCTGGGAGACGGGGTGGGCGTGGTCCTATGCTGTATCACGGTCTGAAAGGGCCGATGGGCCTTTCGAGGTGGTGGCCGCGAAGGTGGGCGGCGGTTCGTTTGAGGATTCGGGCCTGACCAACGGCAAGACCTATTACTACGCCATCCGTGGTGAGAACGCGGTTGGCCAGTCTGCCGCATCGTCGGTGGTCAGTGCAGTGCCTGCAGCATCACCTGCGAACGTCACGGCCACCGGATCCGAGACCGGGATTGATGTCCGTTGGGATGCCTTTCCTGGTGCGTCCGCCTACGAGGTTCGCCGGGCGACGGTTCGGGGAGGCCCCTATTCGACGGTGGCGGCGGATGTCGCCGGGACCGCTTACCGGGACAGCAGCGCTCCGGGAGGTCGAATTGTCTACTACGTCGTTCTTGCCAAGTTGTCTGGTTCAGAACTCAGCGGTGCCTCGGCAGAGGCGGTTGCGCTGAGCGTCCCGGACGCGCCGGTCATCTCGGGTGTCGAGACCTTCTCCGCCCAGGGCGTACTCGTGGTCTGGAGTTCCTCGAACCTGGTGGTGGATGAGTTCGTGGTCGAGCAGGCCATTGCAGGCGGCGGCTTCACGCAGGTTGCCAGTGTTGGAGGGCGTGCAACGCGTGCCGCCGTCGGAGGGTTGCCGGCCGGTGGCAGTGGCACTTTCCGCGTCCGGGCCCGCAACGCCTCGGGCACGTCCATGGCTTCCGCAACGGCCAGCGGCGTCGCCGCGCCGTCGGGTTGGTTTGTGAACTTCGCAAACAGCTCCTTCACGACCGGCGCGGCGGGCTATCCCTTGCCCGGCTATGGCGATGACTACGGCGATGTCTTTGGGGACCGCGAAGGTGGGATGACCTATGGCTGGATCGAGGACAACACAGCCAACTCGCGCCACCGGCAAAACGACACCTCGCCCGATCCGCGCTATGACACGCTCAACCATCTCCAGAGGGCAGGCGACATGGTCTGGGAATTGGCCATTCCCAATGGTCGCTATGCGGTCCGGATTGTTGCCGGCGACGCCACGGCCGTGGACAGCGTCTTCCAGTTCTCGGTGGAGGATGTACTGACAACGACCTATACGCCGTCGGCAGCCGCTCTCTGGGGCACCTTCGAAGTGGAGGCGCGGGTGGCGGATGGATTGCTGACCATCCGGAGTGGGCCCGCAGCCGCGAACAACAAGATCTGCTTCGTCACGGTGCAGTCCCTTCCAGACGTTGCTCCCACGATCGGGATTGAGGCCGGACGGGTGATCTTCACGGGTCGCCTGCAGGCGGCCGATTCCATCCAAGGGCCGTTCCAGGATGTCTCCGGCGCCACCAGCCCGTATCAGATGTCGTCGGGTGGGGCTCAGATGTTCTATCGATCCGTCAACTGATTCTCGTCACAGGGAATCGGCACTCCAAGAGGAGGGCGCCCGGCAGGGGTGCCCTCCTTCCCGAATTCAGGCACTCGCAGCCATCTTGTATCATGCACCCCATTCCTCGATTTCACGTCCGTGGCTTGATTGTCGCCGTGGCTATCACCATGGGAACTTCCGCTTCGGCCCGCCAAGGGCCCGGGTGGCAGTTCGACCGTGACGTGGATCGCAACGCGCTTCCCACGGTGCCGCCCGGCTTCGAGGTTTCATTTTTCGCACGGGAGCCTCTCGTCCGGCAGCCGTGCGCGATGGCCTTCGACGCGAGAGGGCGCTTGTGCGTGGGGATGGGGCCGCAGTACCGGAATCCGAAGCCCGAGACGCCCGGTGACGCCGTGGTGCTGGTGCTGGATGACGACGGCGACGGAAAGGCGGACCGGGTGAAGTCCTTCGCCGGCGGGTTCAATGCCATCCAGGGACTGGCCTGGCATGGACGCGATCTCTGGGTGGCAAACGCCCCCGACCTGACCGTGGTCCGGGATCTGGACGGAGATGACGTTGCCGACGAATACGTCCGGGTCTACACCGACCTGGGTAATCTGGAGCACGGGTTGCACGGGTTGAACTGGGCGCCGGACGGGAAGCTCTACATGAGCAAGGGCAACTCCAAGGGCCTGACGGAACCGGGCCGGATTGCACCGAAGCCCTTCCGGGAATTGTGGGGTGTCACCGCGCCGGTGGGGACACCGGACTTTCCCGCGCCCGTGACATTCACAAAGGATCAATATCGGAAGGCCTATCACGACCCGGAAGACGACTGGGGACGTGAGGGCGGGGTGCTCCGGTGCGACGACGGCGGCGCGAACCTGGAGATTGTTTCGCGCGGGATGCGCAATCCGTGGGACATCACCTTCGACACGGGATTCGACTGGATCGGTACCGACAACGACCAGACGACCGGCGATCGGGTTTTCATGCCCTTTTTGGGAGCTCATTTTGGCTGGAACCATCCATGGAGCGCTCATTGGGGAACCGACATCCATGAGCCGTCCGCACCGGTCAGCGGTCCGCTGTTCGAAGGTTCCGGGACGGGCGTTGTCTTTGGCGATTCGCCCGGGTTCCCGGCTTCGCATCGGGGCGTGTTCTTCATCAACGACTGGTTGCGGAAGACGACCTTCGTGTGGCGGCCGCGATGGGATGGCGCGTTGATGCGATCGGCGGGCGAATGGGAACCGTTCGTTCAGGGAGGGCGGGCGCTGTTCCGGCCCACGGACATCGAGGTGGGTCCTGAGGGGGCACTGTGGATCCTGGGGTGGGGGAGCGGCTATGGCGCGGAGTATCGCGAAGGCCAGATGACCAGCGAAGGCCGGGTATTCAGGGTGGTGGCAAGCGGCGGCCAACGGCGGGAATGGCGGGTGCCGAAACGGACGAGACCGGTTTCGCAATGGACCGTCGCCGAACTGATCGAAGACCTCGAAGGACCGCTCCCGGTCTGGCGCATCGATGCGCAGGATGAACTCGTCCGACGGGGTGCTTCGGTGCGGGCGGAGTTGGTGTCGCGTCTGGAGACGCCCAGCGCAGGCATGGGAACGGA
>JBIKWS010000035.1:0-12477 GCA_044356195.1 Cyanophyceae cyanobacterium | reverse complement strand
TGCCCAGAGACGAATGGCTTCCGCTTCTACAGTGCGGCGCTCCCGGCGACTGGGGCGCTCCCTGTCCGCATTGTGGGTGGCAGGAATTCTTGGTGTCACGTTGATCGTCGGCGGCCTCCTGAGTCTCCCGACTTACCGTGCCTACAAGCGTCAACGGGGTCGCGAGGCAGCCCGCCGATCCCTGCAGCATCTGGGTACCAATGGCCTCGAGCTCTCCCTTCAGCAGGCACGACTTGCGAATGCCTTGGCACCGACCGATCTGTGGACGCGTCGTGCTCTTGCCCGGGTGGCGGAAAAGGCGGGATTCCCCGACTCGATGGCCTTGCACCAAACGTTGGTAGCGACGCCGGGCAGTACCCATGAGGACCTGCTTTGCGCCGCGCGTGTGGCGTTGCGCACCCGGACGCTCGATCTGGGCTTGGATTGGACCCGCCAGTTGATGAAGGAAGTTTCCGGAGACCCCGAGGCGTGGTGGATCCACAACCAACTGCTGAGGCATGCCGGGTCCGTTCCGCGACAGGCCGCGGCCGTGGCCTTGGCCCTCCAGAAGTGGCCGGAGGACCCGCGATTCCTGATCGACCTTGCGGATGTCCAATTGAAGCTCCGCGACCCTGAGGCCAACAAGGCGGGGCAAGCCGGACTCTGGAAGCTCGCCACCCAACGGACAGAGCCGCCGGAGGTGCAACTCAGGGCGGCTGAATTGCTGGCGCAGGCACCCGGACTGGGAGAGGCCGATTGGACGCGACTGATCTCAGCACTGGAGGAATTCCAGGCTCAGTCCTGGTCACACCGCCTGCTTGCCACCCAGTTCCATCTCGCTCGCCAACCTGCGAAGCGCCAGCAACTGATGGACGAGGTTCAACGCAACATGCCAGCCGAACTTTCGGTCCAGGATCGACTTGGTTTTGCGGTCTGGTTCCTCCAGCACGGCGAGCCGCAACGAGCCCTTGGGGTCCTTGATGGAGCATCCGCTCCATCCGTCTTCGGCCTGATCGAATGCCGCGTGGACTGCCTCTTCGCGATGGGAGCCGTGGATCGGCTGGAATCAATGTGTGGTGAAAGGAACCTTCTTCCCGAACCCATGCGGCTTGCCGTGCAGGGGGCCTTGAAGTTCCGGGAGCAGAAGCCGTCGGATGCGGAGCCGTTGATGCGCGCCTCGCTGACGACCGCGGGACCTTATCTTCCGGTGGTTGCTCCCTTTATCCTCCGACACTCCCAACAAGCGGCACATCCAGGCCTCGTTCGTGAATGTCTGGAGGCACTGCTACGGGTTCCGGGACCGGACCTCGATGCGGCCCGACAACTGTTGCGTCTCCACTCGCGGGATCGCAGCGTTGCGCCTTCGCTCCAGATCCTGCGTCACCTCAACCAGCGCATGCCCTCCGAACCATCGATTGCGTTGGAGCGGGCATGGTTTGAACTCCTCACCGGACAGAACCTCGACTGGGCCACTGCACAGGTGCAATCGTTGGCCGCACAAGCTCCAGACCATCCCGACATTGCATTCGCCAGCGCCCTTGCCCGCTGGCGGCGCGGCGAGTTTGAGCAAGCCCTCGACCTCATTGAAACGAGGGCCGCCGATCCCTCGACGCTGCTGCCTCGACGCCGTATCGTCTACGCGCTTGTCCTTCATTCGGTAGGTCGACGGGAGGCGGCGCGCCGTGTGGTCCAGACGCTTTCAGATGACGATCTCCGGATGGAATTGGATGCCCTGGTCGCTCCGCTTCGCTGACGTTGGATCAACCGTGCAGGTTGTCCGATCCCACGCCATCATCCGGCGAAGTCGTTTCCCGTTTCCTCGGCCGATCCCCAGAGATCGCAGCCCTCCATGACGGAGCGAGCGTCAGCGTGAGCAGGGTTCATCGGGCGGAAGAGCGATTGCGGAACCAGCGCAGTGCGCCCCGATGGTGGGCGACTGGGGTCGGGGGCGCAATGGGGTCGCGTCTATAAATTTGACATTCGGCCGCGGCCGCCCGAATCGTCGTCGCATGGCCCGTCCACTCCGTCTTCTGACACCCAACGCGTGGCATCACGTCGTCAACCGCGGCAACCGTCGCGAGCGCATCTTCCGCACCGATGACGACCGCCGCCGATTCCTCGGGTGCCTCTCGGAGTTCCCGGTGCGGTTCCGCATTGAGGTGCACGCGTTCGTCCTGATGGACAATCACTATCACCTGCTGCTGCGGCCTTCGGAGAAGAACCTCAGCCGGGCGATCCAGTGGCTTCAGCTGTCGTATTCCGTCCGCTTCAACTGGGCGCATGAGATGTCCGGCCACCTGTTTCAGGGCCGATTCAAGGGCGTGGTGATCCAGAAGGATGAGGACGTTGCGGAGACGGTGCGTTACCTGCATCTCAATCCGGTGCGTGTCGCCGCGTTGGGCTTGGGAAAACCGGATCGGTCCCGCGCGAAGGTCGCCGCGATCGAGGACCCCGGGGCGGACCTGGTGTCGCGTCGGTTGAAGACGCTGGAAGCGTATCCGTGGAGTTCGTGGCAGGTGTACGGCGGCAAGGAGATGGCACCGAAATGGTTGGAGACGGGATTCGTTCGTCGGGCCAACGGCGGTCGGAGCGTGAAGGAACAGTCTGCGGCCCTCCGGGCGTACACGGAGGCTCCGCTGCGACAGGGGCGACTGGACGATCCATGGGACCGCGTGATCGGTGGGGCGGTGCTGGGCGATGCGGATCATGCCAAACGCCTGTTTGCCGAGGCCAAGGCCGACGTGCGCGTCAATGCCCAGGAACAGACGGAGGCGCGGAAGTTGTCGCGTGTCGGGCGGGTGCCGTGGGAGACGCTGGTGAAATGGGCGGAAGAGGAAGCCGACGTGAAGTGGGAGGAGGCCCTCCAGCAGTACGGCGACTGGACCCGGGACGCGGTGTTGTACCTCGCCGTTCGACACGGCGGGTATGGGCTGTCCGAGGTGTACGGCCGGATTCCCGGATTGAAGTACCAGGCGGGCGCGCAGGGGGTGCGGCGGATCGAGCGACGGCGGGCGGAGGACCCGGCCTGCGATCGGTTCCTGCGGCGGTTGGTGGCCAAAATGTAAAATTTATAGACGCGACCCCATTGCCTTTCCCTGCTACGCCGGAGGCGTTTCAGCTGATAGCCCCGGGTTGGCGCGGTAGCGCCTTACCCGGGGTCTTGTGGATGGAATAAGATGCACCCCGAAGGCGGTGCAAAGATCTCCCTTCTCTGCAACCCCTCCAAGGTTGGTGATCCATCCGGCGGCTTCCCGGGGTATCGCTTCGCGACCCCGTATCCGCTTTGACGCCTCCGGCGTTGCCAACTCATACGGTCGCTGGCTTCAGGGAGCATCGCCCGCCGGCATCACGGTGACGTGGAGTGATTTTCCCTGGAGTTGCTCACGCCTACCGGGACGTAGCCGAGGCTCACCTTCGGAGTGGGCGTGGCAAAGAACTGCTCCACGGCTCCCGGGGATCGCGCTTCGAGCCCGGTAAGAAACCTCGCCGCGGCGAAGGCGGCAGCGAGGGTGACGGCGACCGGGATCGTGTCGCGTAACGACCGGATCCAGGGTGCAGCCTTGCCGGCTGGAGCGTGTTCGTCCGAGCGGACCAGGGCCAGGCCGGCGATCCCGAAGGTCAGCGTCAGCACCCAGGATCCGACGGCCACGAAGGCTTCGGCCGGAGCCGGGTTCCAACTCGGGTCGTTTGCGATCTGGACCAGTGCCCACAGGCCAAATGCGGCCGGGCAAAGGGCGAGCCCGAGCAACGTCCACCCCAGCCAGCCTTTCCACGTGCGTTGGACCGGCTCGGATGTCGGTGCCGGCGGAACCCCGCGCCGGAGCAGCAGGAACAGACCGAACAACAACAAGGGTGCCGTTGGCAGCAGCGCACGCAGGACGTTGGCCTCGGTGGGAAAGCCCTTCCAGTTCATCGCCTGGAAGACCCTGTCCGCTGCCTTCCCGCTGTCCGTCACCGCGTCTGCCCGGACCTCCTGGAGGAGTCGGGCGCGTCAGCGTGCAGCATCTTCGCGATGCCGAAGTCCGCGATCTTCACGCGACCATCCTTATCAAGAAGCAGGTTCTCGGGCTTGATGTCGCGATGCACGATCCCGTGGTCGTGGGCGTACTGGAGCGCTTCGCAGACCGGGGGGACGACGGCGAGGGCCTGCTCCGGAGTGAAGCGACCGGCCTGCATCGCTTGCCGGAGGTTTACGCCGTCGACGAACTCCATGAGCAGGAAATAGAATCCGCCCGCCTGACCGAAGTCGTGGATGGTGACGATCCCGGGGTGACTGAGCGCCGCGAGCGCGCGGGCTTCCTGGGCGAACCGCGCGGCGAACTTCGCGTCCCCGACCCGTTCCGGGGCGAGCAGCTTGAGCGCGACCAGACGGCCGAGGGATTTTTGCCGGGCCTTGTAGACGACGCCCATGCCGCCGCGTCCGAGGCATTCGAGGATCTCCAGCTGGGGAAAGTGCGGTGCCAACTCCTCCAGTGGAACCGTCCCGCCCGGCGGCTTGGAATCCAGCCCGGGCTCCGTGACGCGCATCGCCTCTGCCATCAGGCAACGCGGGCAGAGTCCCTCCGTGCCGGCCGAGGGCAGGGCGGTGCCGCAGTTCGGACAGGAACCGGGCGATGGCGAAGATCCGTTCATGTGGAGGTCCTGACGCGGGGGAGTCGGATGGTTACCACGTTTCGTTCATCACCGGGCCAGCGCGGCGAACAGGGCCTGCATTTCGGTTTCGACGGCTCCGGGATCGGCGAGCGTCCCGGCGATTTCGTCGCGCAGGAGTTGGCGGAAACGTCGCTTCAACCGGTGGATCGCGACCTTCAATGCGTTGGGGTTCATCTGGCACCGCTCGGCGAGGACGGTCTGGTCGCCGTGGTCGGCGTCGCCGGTCAGCCAGGGTTTGACCTGGTCGAAGAAGTCCGTCCGCCCCTCGGTCACGCATTCCTGACGCAGGGATTCGAGGGCGCGTGCGAGCACCGTGAGCGCCCACTGGCGGTCGAAGGCGGCGTCGGGTGACAACGAACCGCCGTCGGCGATCGGCCGGTCCTCGCCGGTCTCGGTGTCGTGGAGCGGCACGCGTTCAGACGACCCACCGCGCTTGAGGCGTCCTGCGGCTTCGCGGTGGTGGGACAGGAAATGCTTCACCGCGCCCAGTAGGTAGGAACGGAAGCGGCCGCGTCCCGGCTCGGCCCCGTCGATGGTGCCGCCGGCGAGCATGTCCGCGAAGAAGTCATGGGCCAGATCGCGGGCGGCGTCGGCATCGCGCAATTCGCAGCGCAGGAAGGCGGCGACCGGCTCGTAGTAGGCCTCGCACAACTCGGCGAGCGCACGGCGTCCGTCCGATGAAGGCACCTTGGCGCGGCCGACGCGGGTCCAGCGCGTGGTGTGGAACGACGCGTCGGGAGCCGGTCCGGATGGACTGGGCGGAGGCCGATGGGGGTGTTCAGTGCTCATCGGTGGGTGGACACGCCATGTCCTGGAGTGCTGACGCGTTGGAGGGGGATGGTTACCGGCCAAGGCGTGGACGGAGCCTTTAGGCGTGGGTCAGCATTGCCGGCAGGAACTCCTGCCAGGTCATGGCTTCGACACCCGGTGCAATGGCACGGGAACCGATGGGATTGCGGGCTGGGCGGTGGACCAGCAGGCAGCGCACGTCCCGCGTTGGCCCAGGGCGGTTCCTCCATGCTCGCGCGAGGGCCTGCATCGGGATCGTCATTTCGGGCGTCGCGGTGCGGGTCGCCTTGGCCTCGATGAGGGCGACTGAGGCCTCCTTTCCTGGGACGAGGAAGTCCACCTCCAGGCCCTGTTGGTCCCGGAAGAAATACAACTGACACCGACGGCCCGCGTTGACCTGGGCCTTGGCTATCTCGGAGGCAATGAAGCCTTCAAAAAGAGCCCCCAGAAATGGAGACCTTTCGAGCTCGGCCTCCGTTTCGATTCCCAGGAGATGGCAGGCCAGCCCTGAATCCGCGATGTAGACCTTGGGTGACTTGATGAGCCGCTTTCCCAGATTCTCGAAGTACGGAGGGACGAGGAGGATCTGGGCGGTTGCCTCCAGGATGTCGAGCCATCGGGTGATGCCCGGAACGCTCATGCCGAGCGGGGCAGCCAGATCGGATTTGTTGAGAACCTGACCGTGGCGGCTGGCAACCAGTGCGAAGAAGCGCCGGAAAAGGGCGAGATCCTGGACGGCACTGATCTGTCGGACGTCCCGCTCGATGTACGTCTGGAGAAAGCTGTTGAACCAAAGTCGTGCGGTACGGGGGCGGGCGAGCACCTCCGGGTAGCCGCCTCGGAGGAGGGTGACCTTTGTGGATTCGGATGCCGACAGCGGCATCAGCTGCAGGACTGCGGCCCGACCGGCCATCGATTCGGTCACATTCGCCATGAGCCCCGACTCCTGCGAACCGGTGAGGAGCCAGCGTCCGGTCTTCCTCGGTTCGCGATCGATGCGGCTTCGGACGAAGTTGAACACTTCAGGCGTGTTCTGGACTTCGTCGAGGATGGCGGGAAGACGGACCTGGTCCAGGAAGCCCTGAGGATCATTCCGGAAGCGGGCAATGACGTCGGGATCCTCGAAGAGGTGATAGCTGGCATGGGGAAAGAGATGCTTCAGCAGCCAGGTCTTCCCTGAGCGTCGGGGGCCTGTCAGGACCACGGCAGGAAAGTTGCCGGCTGCGGAAAGCACCACGGGTTCCAATGTTCTGGCGACGTACCGCATTTGAGTTTTTTAAACTGCCAGTTTCAAAAACTCAATGCCTGCCACGCCGTATCAGGGTGCGTCCTGGGACTGCCCACGCATGGAACGGGGTGGCGACGTCCTCGTCGCCCTTCCAAAGCCTTTCTCAGGGCGATGAGGACATCGCCGCCCCGTTCCTGTTTTCTGCGGGGGCAGTGTCCGGAGGTGCCCAGTGAATTGGCACATCACCCGCGACGGGCTCACACCTCGTTGTCTTCGAGGAACCGGCGGCCGGGGCCGTTGGCCAGGCGTTCGAGGATCGCGTTGGCGGCGCGGCGATGGGGCATGAGGTGACGGTCGTAAACGGCGTTGAACTCGAGGCAGGGTTCCGCGCCGCGGCGGCGCTTGAACTCGCCCGCGCCGGAACTGTAGTTGAGCACCAGGCCGCGCGCGGCGACGTCCGTGAGAAGCATGCTGACGAGCAGGCGGTAGAGTCCGAGGTCCGGCGGAAGCGCGGTGTCGTACCCGATGAAGGGCGTGGAGGTGCACTGTCCCTGACGGAAGCAGGCGTAGACCCCGTCGAGCCGACCGGAGACGTGCCGGAGTCCACGGAACTCGAGCCAGCGATGGCGCAGGGCCTCCGTGACGAAGCCGACGGTGTACTGCGGGTTCAGCGGCGAGTGCTTCTCGATGTACAGCTGCCGGTAGAGTTCGGCGATCCGCGGCGCGTCCGCGGGTTGAAGTTCCTCGTGTTCGACGATCCGATGATCCTTGAGCGCTCGGAGTTCCTTCAGGTCGCGTTTGACGGCGCTGCGGCTGAGAAAGGAAGGATTCCGGCCGTCAAAGAAATAGACCTGTCGGCTGACAATCGTGCGGTAGCCCGCACGGACGCAGGCGGAGGGAAGGTCCGGGTCGAGGTAACCATCCACACTGCGCAGGAGGATGGCGCGATCCGGGAAGGCGGCGACAAGACGTTCGGTGACGTCCGGCAGCACCTCGCGGAGCGACGCATGATGGAGGTTGGTGGACAGCAGCCAACTGCTCCACTGGACCCAGTGATCCACCGCGCCGGCCTGAAGCAGGAGGCCGAGTCCTTTCAGGCCGATGTCCGCGCCGAGCCGTTGGAGACCGCCGGGAACCAGATGCAGTTCCGAGGCCGGATAAGCGGCGTATTGCGTGTGGAGGGACGTTGGATACGAGGCACCGCGCGTGGCTTCGGAGAGGAGGATCGGCCACGGCACGGCGCCCGATTCGAGGATTCCCGGCTTTCCGACCAGGTTGGGGGCCACCGATCGGGTGCCGTGTTCGAGGACGTGTTGCCAGTACCCGTTGTGCGGATCCGACTCGGGCGCGAGGTGCCGGGCGGCATCCGACCCCAGCAGCGCGGGCGGGTTGGCGGCAACCGGCGGAAAGATGCGGGCGGTCACGTGGCGAGGTCGGCGATGTAGAAGCTGCCGTAGGTGTGGACGCGGTCGCGTCGGTGGCAGTCCTTGGCGAGTTCGGTGCGGTATTGGAGAAGGTCTCCGACGTCTTTTGTCTGCCCGTCGCGCTGGACGCGGATCGGGTCGACGAAATCCACGCTGAAGCCAGCGCTGCGCCAGAGGATGCGGGCGTCGGGGCGAGCGCTGTCGATGAGGGCCTGCCACTCGGCCTGGAGCAGTTCGGGATGCGCGTGGCTGAGCCAGTCCATGTGATCGAGGAGCACGAAGTGCGAGAACGGTTCGCGGCTCTTGCGAAGGAAGTCGGTGAGGTTGTCGGTGTGGATGTGGATCCGTTCGGTGAGCCCGGCCTTCAGGCGTTCAAAGTTCGGGCGGCGCAGGTACTCGGGGCAGCATTCGGGGGAGTACCGGCCGAAGAGGTAGAGCCGCCAGAAGTAGTTGTCGTGCGTGGGCAGGCGGGTGAAGACGCTTTCAATGCAGTCTTCCATGAAGTCGGCAACGGTTCCGGAGGAACTCCGTTCGAGGTGGGCCTTCTGCTCGGCGGGGACGCCGAGGAGGCTGAGCATGACATCGGTGCGGAGAGCCCGTTTGACCGCGGGACGCCAGAGCTTCTCGCGGATCGATGTCTGGTAGATGCGTTGTTGTTCTTCGAGGGATCCTGCCGAGAACAGTTCCAGGGCGTCCCGATGAACGCCGGCCATCTGCAGGTACTTGACCATCACGCGACCAAACACGCCCGTGGTGCCCCGATGGTAGAACGAGGATTCCGGCGTCGGCCGTTCGAGGTAGTGCTGGCGGGTGTCCCAGTAGCGTCGGGCGCTCTCGGAAAGTTCCGGCCGGAGTTGGGTGCGGTACAGGTGCGGGAAGGCGGGATGGCCGCCGTCGCCGAAGAGGCTGAAGAAGACTTCGAAAGGCAGGCGTCGGATGCCAGCGATCTTGAGTTCGAGGAGGGCGTTCTGGCGGAAGTTGAGGTCGACGGCGTGAACCTCGTGCGGCGTGTCGAGGACGTAGTCCAGCGCGTTGCAGCCAGCGGACGTGATGAGGACGACCCGGCTGTCCGGGGCCAGCTTCAGGACTTCGCGGTCGAGCCGCGGATCTTCCCAGCAGGTGTTGTAGACGAGGTAATTTCCATGGACGTAGGAGAAGAGCCGGTTCGAGGTCCAGCGGGTCAGGGTCTTCATCGGTGGTGGCAGGAATCCGGAAAGGATGCGTTGAGCCGGGGGGACGTTTTCAACCGAGCCGAATAGTGCGCTTTCCGCCATCGTTTCGGCAAATGTCGCAGGGTTCCTCGCAGGAATTCTCCCGGACCGACACGCAGGCTCCACATGGTGTCGATCAAGCTTCCATACATGAGCGATCCTGTGGCAAAGGCCGGCTCCTCCCGCGGCCGGTGGCATCGGCTGTCCTGTGCGTGGCGAACCGTGCGCCGTGAGGGATGGGCGGCGAGCTTGCGGACGTTGGGATCGGAGTGGTGGTTCGACCTGCGGCGCGGAACCGATACCTGGTGGCCTGCGGCGGAGGTCCCCGCGGGGGGTGGGGACACGGCCGTGCCGTATCAAGGCGTGCCACCGCGAATGTTCCGGGTGTTGATGGCGGCAGTCCCCGCGCATTTCTCGCGCGGAACGTTTGTTGATCTGGGATGTGGCAAGGGGCGCGCGTTGGTCATGGCGGCCGAACTGGGTTACCGGAGGCTGCTGGGCGTTGACCTGGACGCGGAACTGGTGGCGGTTTGTCGCACCAACCTGGCGCGGATCCGGGCGCGCAGCCGATGGGAGCACGCGGAGGTCCGGAGCGAAGACGCGACGCGGGTCCAGTTCCCGAAGGGAGTGTGCGTGGTGTTCCTCTACAATCCTTTTCGCGGAGAGACGTTTGCCCGGGTTGCGGCCAACCTGGCGAAGCACGCTGCGGAAAGCGGCAACGCGGTGTGGGTGGTGTACGTGAACCCGCTGGAGCTGGGAGCGTTGGAGGGGGCGGGGTTCGAGGTGGTGCACCGGGTGCGGTTGCGGGGGCGCGTCACGGGAGCGGTGCTGCAATGCCCAGGGTAAATGTATAATTTATAGACGCGACCCCATTGCCTTCCCGGGATCTCCCAAAATTCCGGTTGCAAAGGTTGGGGGTGGGAGGCCCACTCAAGATGTTCTTTGCACGGCTGCGCCGGAAGGCGCGGCCACATGTCAGACACCATCGAAACGCGGGAACCCCGTGAGAGTCGGGGACGGTTCCGCCACGGTATCGGGTTACAGACTCCCAGGTCGAAAGACAGCCACTGCACGGTTCGCCGTGTGGGAAGGCGGGAGCGAGGATTGAAGCCCGGAGTCCGGATATCGCGCCGAGGGTGCTCGTCAGGATCCAGAAGTTGTCCCTGGGAATACGATTTCAGGGGAGACGCTGGATCCCACTTCGCCGGCAAAGCGAAGGATGAGGCCAGGTCCGGGCGTGTGTTGCGTCCGGACATGCGAGATTTTGCTGCCTTCATTCTCACCGTGCCGGGGATGAAGGCTTTTTTGTGGGCGCATCCGGCGTGAACCGGGGCGTTCGCCTTGGCCGTCATTTCCGGACTGGTCTCCAGACACACAGGACAGGTGTTCCGTCTCTGACCGGAGCACCGAAGAACTGGAGATCGACGGAAGATGCGTGGAAATGAATGTCGGGGCGCGTCCCTCAACGGGATGGTCGCCGTAGGCTTGGTGTCGGTGTTGGGATGGTGCGCGTTGCCGCAGGTGCAGGCTCAGTTCGCGGCCGAGGTGCGGGCCTATAATCCGGGGACGGGGTTCGCGACCGAGTTCGGCACGGGCGCGGGCTACACGAATGCAGCGGCCATCCTGGGCGAACCCAGCCGGGTGACCCCGGGAATGTTCGGCGGACCAGTGGACGTCTTCAGTCCGCCCTATCTTGTGGATCAACTGCTGTCGGTGGGCACCGGTGGACTCCTGGAGTTGCGCCTGGATACGCCGGCGACGCGGAATCCGCTGAATCCGTTCGGCATCGACTTCCTCGTATTCGGCGGGGCCGGTTTCATCATCACCAACGGCGACTACTCGGGCGGTGGCATCACCGATGGATCGGTCTTCGGTGGTGGCCTCGCCGAGGCGAGGGTTTCGGTGAGTTCGGATGGCCTGCAGTTCTTCACGCTCGACGGTTCGCTGGCCCCGTTGCTCGACGAATTGTTCCCGACCGATGGTTCGGGTGATTTCACGCGGCCGGTAAACCCCAGCCTTTCGTACGCGGACTTCTCCGGCCTGGGTCTGGACGGCATCCGGAACCTCTACGCCGGCAGCGGCGGCGGTGCCGGGTTCTCGCTGGACTGGGCGCGGGATGGATCCGGAGCGCCCGTCTCGATTGAGTCGGCCGCGTTCATCCGCATCGAGGTGATCTCGGGTCGGGTGGAACTGGATGGCGTGGCGGCGGTGAGTGCCGTGCCGGAGCCGTCGACGTGGGTGTTGCTGGGACTGGGCGCACTCGCGCTCGGAGTCCAGACGCGGCGCGGCCAACGGGCAATCACGAAGCCATGAGTGTTTCGCCCAGCGATTCCGCCGGCGGTCCGGGAGCGTGCGCCCGTGACGGAGCGGCGTGTCCGCTATGCGGCGGACCCAACGCGTGCCAGATGTGCACCGATGCCACCTACAAGGGGAATTGCTGGTGCTTCCACGTCGAGATGCCCGACGCGTTGTTGAAGCGCGTGCGGGCCGAGGACCGGAACCGGGCGTGCATCTGCCATCGATGCGTGGCAGAGGCGCGCCGCGCGGAACGATGGGTTCCGCGGGCGGGCGCAGGGGAATTCTATTTCACCGACGACGGCCGTTTCGTGTTCACCGCCGCGTATCATCTGCGCCGCGGCTATTGCTGCGGGAGCGGTTGCCGGCATTGCCCGTTCGATGCCGATGGACGCCCGCGTCTGGACTGTCTGGTCCCGGTCGAACCCGGCTCGAAACCCGCCGAAAGGACCGCGGTTTGAAGCGTGCGCTTCCAGGTGGGTTCCAGGCCTTGCTGACCGCGTGTTTGGCCGGCGTGGCCGTCGACGCGTGGTGTGCTGAATCGTTTTCGGAAGGGTTCGGGCAAGCGCCCTTGGCTCGCGGATGGGAAGTCGTTGGGGATGCTTCGTTGTTCCGTTGGGATGCCGCCGCCGGTGGGCTGAGGGTGACGTGGGATTCGTCGCGTACGAACAGTTTCTTCCTCCGGCGGCTCGCGGATCCGGTCACCCCCGCCGACGATTTCGCCTTTGGGTTCGACCTCACGCTGTCGCAGTTGGACGTCGGCACGTCGCCTGGAAAGCCCGGGACGTTCCAGATAGCCATGGGCCTGATCAACGTGGCCGATGCGAAGGATCCCGGGTTCCAGCGTGGGGTGTTCCTGCGCTCCCGGAATCTGGTCGAATGGACCTGGTTTCCCGCG
>JBIKWS010000034.1:0-12481 GCA_044356195.1 Cyanophyceae cyanobacterium | reverse complement strand
TCGTGTTGGGTACGTTCTCCCCGACGGTCGCAAGAGCCCGCTCTCCGCCGTGGCTGAAGGCCGTTCCTGGGGCAAGGACAACAATGCCGATGGGTTGCCGGACGACTGGCAGTCCTCCTTCTTCGGCGTCAATGCGATCGCCTGGCCCAAGCCCTCGGTTGATACCGATGGCGATGGGGTCTCGGACCGCAACGAGTTTCTCGGGGGAACCGATCCGAAGGATCCGAGCGACAACCTTGCTGTCCAAATTCAGTCCAGCGAGCAAGGGCCGGTGCTGAGTTGGAAGACCAAGGCGGGTGGCATCTATCTCCTGCAGAGCTCCTCCGATCTCGAAACATGGAACGATGTTGGAAGTTATCGTTTCGCGACTGGCACCACCGATAGCACGGTGACCCCCGGTTTGCCGGCCAACAGCTATTTCCGTGTGAACCGCATCCGCTGATCCCATGAAGAATCTTATCAAGCTCCTCTACGGTGTCGCCGCTTCTGTGGCGGTTGGTGGATCGGCGCACGCGTTCAGTCTGGCCGGGCCGCCCGCATCCTGGATGACGGCGGACATGAACTACGATCCCGCCTTCGGACCCATGACTCCGGGCGAAGGGTATCGCTACAACAGCCCAGTGCTCGTCTACGGATTCGACCAATCCTTTGTTGAGTTCTTCGGTGCCGAGGGTGTTGCCGCCGTGGAATCGGCCATCAAGATCCTTAACGATCTCCCGGCTGCCTCCGCCCTTGATCCGGCGAACTATCCGACGTCCACCGCCCGTGTGAACCAATCGGCACGACGCCTTCGTCTCTTCGACCTCAAGACCTGTGTGCTCTCGGCTCTGGTTGAAAACATGGGGTTGGTGGCTCCGGAGCGCTACGTCTGGACCCTGCGGCAGGTTGAACGTCCGAACGAGTTCACCCGAAACTTCCTCACGCTGCGCCGCAATTACGACCCGTTCACGGTGCTTCCCAGCTCCTTCATCAACGGGACCCTCTATACCTTCCAGATCCAGCAGACGGCACCCGATGTCTGGGAAGCCGTCGAGATCTCTGTGGATCCCGCGGAGCCCAACGTTTCCGTGGTTGGGTTCCTCGGAGGCGAAACCGACTCCGGTGTGGGACGCATCGATCCACGCGCGCAGCGTATCTACAATTCCCGTGGATTGTTTTTCAGCGGTCTGACTCAGGATGATGTGGGTGGACTTCGCTACCTGTACCATCCCGGCACGGTTGCGGTTGAGCAGCTCCCGGCCGGAACGACCCTCCGGACGTCCAGTTCCGTGGATCAGATCACCAGCGGCGGCGGCGGTGGTCAGAGCGCCTGGACTCCTGTCTATGGAGTGGGTGTGGCCACCGGTGGAACCGGTGGGGCCACGAACACAACCGGTGTCGTTGACATCGGTGTCCGACGCGGTGTGGACAAGGTGACCTTTGTCCGCGGTGATGTTGGCAACCAGGTCTTGGGCACATTCCGCCGTCCTGTTGTGGTTCGCTATTCCGATTCCGTGAGCACCAATGGTGTGGGTGGTACCTTCCGGACCCAGAACGTGGAGCGCACTATGGCGGCCCCGGATATCCTGTTCACTGCCGAGGACCTCGGGACGGGTGGTGGCGTCCCAGTGCCTGTCTTTCTCGCGAGGACCGTGGCTTACCAGAACCTGGGACCACTGAATTCCAATCAGGGCGGTGCCGGTTCGGTCGGTGCATTGGGCCCCGGGATCAAGGACTCTGCGACGACTGTCATTGCGTTGGCTCGTGTGGGCCTGACCGAGTTGAACTCCTCGTCTGAAGACAACCTGACCGAAGAACAAGGCTTCACCAGCTACATGTGGGGCTCGTTTGATGGCAGCACCAATGCTCCCATCGTCTATCCCGTGGGCAGGGTGAACCTGCGTATGGTCGAATCCATCGTCCGCAATCGGAACTAATCACGAACCATGAAGCATTTACTCAGTTCGCTGGCTGCGTTGACGGCGGTTGGGACCTTGGCACAGGCCCAGACTTCGGAATTGTACCTGAACCGGGGCTTGGTGGCCGACGACGTCACCATTGACGCCCGTGTTGTGGACAATCGCGGTGTCATGTTCTTGACCCCGATGACGACGGTGTTCGACACCCAGGGAACCGAGATCTATCGGAACGCTGGTTTGATCATCGCCGAGCCCGGGATCCGGTTCGGCTATATCGGCGCCGACGGAACACGCCGCGCTTCCCAGTCTTTCTCGAACGCGCCCAATGCGCGTATCGAATCCAAGGACAGCCAGGATTCGGCTCGCGAAGCGCTGGCCTTGGTCCTATCCGGCGTGCCAACCGGCATGTTGACCCCCGACCAGGTCACTGCATTGAGCAGTCGGGTCTTCAATCCGTACCGGAATGGTCCTGACAGCTTCCTGAGCATCTGGGCTGACACCATCGTCAATCGCGGTGCCATCTTTGGTGCCGCGGGCGGGGAGTTCTGGATGCGTGGTCGCGATGTGGATCTTTCTCGATCCATCCTGGGGATCAATCCTCCTTCGGACCAGATTGCCGTACCTCCCGAGGAGGGCCTGTTCGAGCCCATTCCAGCGAGCGCCGAAGTGCACTGGGGATACGGTGACGGCCTCTTCAGCAGCTTGCGCAGCGTTCGTTTTCAGGAATTCGACCAGGATGTTGACGGTGAGACCGTCACCAAGACGAATGTCATCATCGAGCTCAATTATCGGGTGGGGACACCCGATAGGCCGATCGGTGTCGACAATTCGACGGATGCGGCGACTTCCGGCATACTGGAGAGGCTGCGACTTCCGGATTCTCCGACCACACGGCTGGTCCTAAACGAGGACGTGGTTCCTTTGATCTGGAATTCCACGACCCCGGATGCCGCGAGCGCCAGTGCGACCAATCCGGCCACCAATCAGGTCTTCACCATTGTTCTCGTCCGACGTGCCTCGACCAACCTGATTGTCGATGCGTCCTTCCTTCCGCCGCAGCTTGGTGCCCAGTGGTCGCATCCAACAGTGCGTCTCCGTCTGACCGGCGTGGCTACCAACAACATCACAGGCAAGGATGATGCCGTCAGCTATATCATCGACAACACCTTCGGATCGGATCCTTTCCGCCTCTATCTGACCAACCTGAACACAGGATTGGCTTCCCGTCCGACCAACCTTTCGATCTCGCGCCGGACGACCCGAGGTGTTTCGAGTCCGTTTACCGCGGCAAACACGGCAAGTCCGGCCGCTTTCAGCAACGCGGTGGCGAACCTCCTCACAGAGTTGGAATCGCTGCCGAATCCGACTTACAACATCAACAACTTTGATGGTGCCGACGGGGAGGCCCCCAACGCGACCACGTTGCTGCGCCCGGATCTTTTCACCACCTGGATCGGGCCCGGGGCGGAGAATTTGCCCTTCACGAATCTCGTGAACACCAGCACCCCCTACATGGCCTATCGCGTCGAGTTCGGGATTGTTCCTGGTGCATTGCCGGTGCCCCTGTCGGTTCCCAACATTTCGCCAACGAACAGTGTGGGTCGTCTTCATATCGAGGCGGAGAACCTCAACCTCGAGTTGACCCGCATCCGTGGTCAGGGTCCCGTGATCCTCAGGTCGCCGAACGTAACTTCGACCCGGTTGGCCTCCATCGATGCGCCGTACGTTCAGGCCGATCTCGGAAGCCGTTCCGGGACGCTCAACTTGAACGGGTTGTTTCAGGCCTCAGTTCAGCGTCTTTCGGGTGCCATCCAGATTTACTCGGCGACGTTCACGAATCTCTCCGAGGTAGAGGTTCCTGCTCCGCCTCCGGAAGATCCGGATGATGAACCGGGCGAGCCGAGTATCGTGGGCTTGGAAGCGATCTTCCATGTCATGATCGTGGATGCGGATCTGACTCCGTCCTTCCCGACTCCATTCCTCGATCTCTCGTTGCGATCCACGAACGTCAACATCGGCGACAATCTTCAGGTGAGTCGTTTCGCTACGATCGAGGCTGAAAACCTCACCGTGAATGGTCGTCTGATCATCCAGGGTGACTACGGTGACTTCGGTGACACGGGTCTTGGCGCGGCCAACCTGCCCATCCTGAAGAATCTCACGAATAACGGTACCCTCTCCGTTTCCAATTCCGTGGTGCTCGGATCCGATCGCCCGGCTCCGCTGACGTCGTTCATCAACAACGGCCTGTTTCTTGCGGCCACCATGTCGATTCGAGCTGATGACGTGGTGTTCGGTCGCGATTCCAACGTCCGGTCCGAGGCGGGAGATCTGCTGATTGACGCCCGGCGATTGACGATTCTCTCGGGTGGCACCTTTAGTCAGGATCGGATCGAAGTTCCAACGAACTCGGAAACGGCGAATGTGTTCCTGCCCGGTACTGTTCGGGCCTATTCACAGTTCGTAGCCAACGCCGAGACCATCACTCTTGGCGGCGGTGCGGTGTTGTCCGCACCCACGTTCGACTTGGCGGCCAGCCGCCGTCTGGTGGTGGACGCTGACGGTGCTGGCATCCTGGGAGCGTACCGTATCTCGGTGACCGCACCCCCCGCCGAGTTGGAGACCAGAAATCTTCGACTCGGTCTGGTTGGTCAAACGTTCCAGGAATCCGTGTTCGTGTGGTCTGGTCAGGATGTCGGACCGACGGCTGCTGGATTTGGTCGTCAATCCGTTGCTTCTCTGGAACTGGACGCTGGCCGTTTCTCGCAACTCACGTTCCGTGGTTCCTCTGGCAGGGGTGCGCTCTACGTTGAGAACCTCGTCATCACGCCGAACATTGGGTTCGTGTCGGACGACCGCCTGGTTGTCCCTGATCCGTCGATCTTCAACGTCGCCTCCGACTTCACCATCTACTTCCGGAACCTCCTGAGTTCTGAAGGAGACGCCCTTCCGGCGGCCCAGTTCGAGGCGGCCACGGGTGGCAAGTTCAAGTTCGTGGGTGACGGAGGCGGCGAGGGTAGTGTCATCACCATGCTCATCAATGGTCGACCCACAACCTTCGCCCGCTCCATCCGCTACAGCACGCGGACGGATACGGATGGAGACGGCATCATGAATGCCTTCGACAAAACGCCCTTTGAGGGAGTTGTCCAGAATCCGAAAGTGGTTCAGGACGGTCAGCACGCATTCCTGATCCGGTGGGAAGGGGCAGCCTTCGGTACCTACGATGTTCAGTACAGCGATGCGCTGAGCACGGAGTGGAAGTTGCTGAAGCGCGTGTCGAACTCGGAAGGTGCCAAGAAGACCTTGTGGGTTCGCGATCCGATTCCCGCGACAGACGGGGGCCGGAGTTACCGGGTCCTGACCAAGTAAGGATCTTGCAAAGCCGCCCTACGGGGCGGCTTTTTGCTTTCTGGGTATGAAGCGGATCGGGATCACGGGAGGTATCGGATCCGGAAAGAGCACCGGAGCATCCTACCTGATTGAGTTGGGGTTCCCAGTGCTGGACACGGACGATGTCGCGCGGTCCATCGTGGCTCCCGGGTCGGAACCCTTGTCAGAGATCGTGACCGAGTTTGGTGAATCAGTCCTTGGTCGGGATGGCTCTCTCGATCGGGCGGCCTTGGCAGGGGTGGTGTTCTCGAATCCGGACGCGCGGGCGCGGCTTGAGGGCTTGCTCCATCCCAGGATCCACCGGGTCTGGACGGATCATCTCGACGCTCACGATCTCGAGGGCTGGTCCATGGCGTTCGTCGTCATCCCGCTGCTTTTCGAGAAGGCCTACCAGTCGCGATTCGATGCGGTCATCGCGGTGGGTTGCTCTTCGGTTACCCAATGGCGCCGGCTTCAGGGGCGGGGATGGGCCCCTGAAGCGATCTGTTCCCGATTGTCAGCGCAGTGGAGCACCGACGCCAAGATGGCCGCCGCAGACCATGTTGTCTGGAACGAGGGGACCTTGGCCGTACAGCGCGCCCAGTGGGATCGGATTCTGGATCACTTGCTTCCCGGCTTGGTTGCCGGGATGGCAGCGAGGTCTGTTGGCAGCTGATCGGGTTGGAAGGTTTCCACGTTCAGCCGGATCAGGCTGTGAAGGGGGACGCCGAGGTCGAGGTTTCCGTCCGAACGATCCACCATCATTGCGACGGCGACTGGATTGCCCTGATGGGCGCGGACGATGTCGAGCGTCTCCTGAACGCGCCCGCCCTTGGTGACGACATCCTCGACGATGAGGAGACGTTCCCCGGGTTGGATCTTGAAACCGCGGCGCAGCACCAGTTTTCCCTCCTCCTTCTCAACAAAGATGAAGCGGCACTTCAACTGACGCGCAACTTCCTGTCCGATGACCAGTCCACCCATGGCGGGCGAGATGACCGTCTGGATGTCCAGTGGGGCAGCCTTTTGCGCGAGGGCAGCGCCGAAGCGCTCCACGATCGGCATGAGCTGCAAGGCCTGGGCGCATTGGAAGAACTGCCGTGAATGCAGGCCGCTGCGCAGGATGAAATGGCCATCGAGCAGGGCACCGGTCTGTCGGAAGAGATCCAAGGCTTCGGCATTCGTCATGGGCTGAGAGTCTTGTTTTGTTCCGATGGGTTCCAGTCGGAACCTTTCACGACAAATACCTTCAAAGTCTGGATGGGACTTCCCAAGCTCACCATCGTCATGAGGTTTTGTTGTCTGCGTTCCTTTGCTGCGGGAGTCCTTCTTTCGCTGTCAGCCTTCGGGCTTCTGGCGCGGCAAATCCCTCTGCGCCTGGGCGGCTCGGAAGTCCGGACACTTGATGCGGGTCGGATGCTCGAAGACGTCCGGGTGCTCGCATCCGACGCGTTCGAGGGGCGTGGACCGGGCTCTGCGGGCGAGGATCGGACCGTTGAGTATCTCGAGGAGCAGTTTCGGAAGGCTGGCCTGAAACCGGGGGTAGCCAGTGGCCAATGGACACAGGAGGTTCCGATTGTCGGGATCACATCAAAGATCGAAGCCTCATGGTTCTCAGGCATCGACCGTCGTCCCTTGCTGTTCCCGCAGGACCTCGTCGCTTGGTCCCCACGAACCCAGGCACGCGTGGAAGTGCCCGCCTGTGATGTTGTCTTCGTCGGCTACGGCGTCACGGCTCCGGAATACGGGTGGGACGACTACAAGGGCGTGGATGTCCGTGGGAAGACGGTGGTGATGCTCGTTGGGGATCCGCCGGTCCGCGATCCGAAGAAGCCGGGTCAGCTGGATGCGCGGATGTTCGGTGGCCGGGCAATGACTTACTATGGGCGATGGACGTACAAGTATGAGGAAGCGGCGAGGCGGGGTGCGTCCGCGGCGTTGCTCGTCCATGAGACCCAGGCGGCCGCATATCCATGGTTCGTGGTGGTCAATTCATGGGGGCGGGAGCGCTTTGATCTCGCCGATGATCCGGATGCAAAGACCTCGATCGCTGGTTGGCTGAGCCTGGAGGTTGCGAAGGAATGGTTCGGGCTGAATGGCTTCTCCTACGAGTCTGCCTTGGAGCGAGCCGTCCGAAGAGACTTCCAGCCGGTGACCCTGCGGCAGCGTTTCGAAGCGACCTGCACCCAGGCGTTGCGACCGGTCAGATCGCGTAATGTGCTGGGCATGCTGCCGGGTTCCGATCCGATCTCATCAGAGGAGTGCGTGGTCTATTCCGCGCATTGGGATCACCTCGGGCGGGATCCGAAGCGCGACGGGGATCAGATTTTCAATGGGGCGGCGGACAATGCGGTGGGCGTTGCCGGGCTGCTGGAATTGGCGCGCGCGTTTGGGTCGGCACCAAAGGCCCCGCGGCGGACGGTGCTTTTTCTTGCGCCGACGGCGGAAGAGCAGGGGTTGCTGGGGGCGAAGTACTACGTGCAGCATCCGTCCCGTCCGTTGGCGGCGACGGTCGCGAATCTCAACATGGATGGCCTCAACACGTGGGGACGCACGCGGGATATCCGGCAGGTGGGTGACGGGCATTCTTCCCTGGACCAAGTGCTCCGGGACTCGGCGAAGAAGTTTCAGCGGAAGGTGCTGCCCGATCCGAATCCCGAGCGTGGGATGTTTTATCGGAGCGACCATTTCGAGTTCATGCGGGGTGGCGTTCCTGCGCTCTACCTCAAATCGGGATCCGACTACATCGATCATCCCGCGGGCTACGGGGAGAAGCGGGTTACGGAGTACATCGAGAACGACTATCACAAGGTTTCCGATGAGGTGAAGGAGGGCTGGGATTTGCGCGGTGCGGCAGACGATCTCGCGCTGCTGGCGGAGATTGGTTGGCGCTTGGCGGATGGGAGAGATTGGCCGCAGTGGAAGTCCTCGAGTGAGTTCCGTACCCGAACCCGACGGGGAACCAGCGGCAGCGCTCGTCGGTGACATTCACGCCCCCGGAGACCGATCCCCATGCCACTCGTCGAAATCCAGAACCTGCAACTCGATCTGACGGTCGAAGCGGGACGCGTGCGCGTGCTGGACGGCGTGGATCTGTCCATCGAGCAGGGAACCGTCCATGCGTTGGTGGGCGAGAGTGGCAGTGGAAAGTCGCTGACGGCGATGTCGCTGGCCCGGTTGTTGCCGGAAGGCTTTGCGCAGCGCGCGGGAGGACGGGTTCTGGTCGATGGGCGGGACATCTTCGCACTGGATGCGGAAGCGTTGCGGGAGGTGCGTGGCGGGATCGTGAGCTATGTCTTTCAGGAACCGGCAACTGCGCTGAACCCGGTGATGCGCGTGGGCGATCAGATCCTGGAGTCCTTGCGGCTCCATCAGCCGGACCGGGCGACGCGAGCGGAAGTTGAGGCGTGGTTGCGGCGTGTCGGGATTCCTGCCCCGGAAGTGCGTGCGCGTCAGTATCCGCAAGAGCTTTCGGGTGGGATGCAACAGCGGGTGATGATCGCGATGGCCCTGGCTCCACGACCGCGGCTGTTGGTGGCGGACGAGCCCACGACGGCATTGGATGTGACGATTCAGGCGCAGATCCTGGACCTGTTGATGGACCTGCGTCGCGAGTTGGGGATGACCATCCTTCTGATCACGCACAATCTGGGAGTGGTTGCGGAGATCGCGGATGACCTCTCAGTGATGTACGCGGGGCAGGTGGTGGAGACTGGACCCGCCGCGACGGTCATGACGGACCCTGCGCATCCCTACACAAAAGCGTTGCTGGCCTCGGTGCCTCGCCTGGGCGCGGGGCATCAGTTGCTGGCGACGATCCCCGGGGCGGTGCCTCCGGCGGGCAGGCCGCCGACGGGCTGTCGCTTTCATCCGCGATGTCCAGTCGCGGCATCGCCATGTGGGGTGGATGTTCCGATTCCGCGGTCGATAGGTGGGGGTCGCGTGGTCCGATGTCCTTTCGCGGTTGTTGGCGCGGTTGCAGGAAAGGGGGCGGCATGAACCTGCTCGAAGTGGAGGAGTTGAAGGTTCACTTCCCGGTTCGTCCCGACTGGCGAGGAAGACCCACTGCCCACGTGCGTGCGGTGGATGGGTTGAATCTGTCCATCCGCAAAGGTGAGACCGTGGGGCTCGTCGGTGAAAGCGGTTGCGGGAAGAGCACGTTGGGACGGGCGATTGTCCGGTTGGAGACTCCGACGCAGGGCAGCGTCCGATTTGAGGGACGCGACCTTGCCACGTTGCAGGGGGCGGAGCTGCGTCGTGCGCGGCGTCGACTGCAGATGGTGTTTCAGGATCCGTTTGGGTCTTTGGATCCGCGATGGACCATCGAAGAGATCGTGGAAGAAGGACTGCGCCTCCACGAGCCGACACTGACCCAGGCCACGCGGCGTGAGCGTGTCGCTGCGCTGTTGCGGGATGTGGGCCTTGATCCCTCCTTGGCGGCGCGTTACCCGCATGAGTTCAGCGGTGGGCAACGGCAGCGGATTGGAATCGCGCGTGCGCTCGCGGTGGAACCCAGCCTGATTGTTTGTGATGAAGTGGTGAGTGCGCTGGACGTGTCGGTCCAGGCGCAGGTGGTGAACCTTCTGGCTGAGTTGCAGCGGGGTCGTGGGGTGGCCTTCCTGTTCATCGCGCATGATCTGGCGGTGGTCGAGCACCTCAGCGAGCGCATCCTCGTGATGTATCTCGGGCGGGTGGTCGAGGCCGGGATGGCGCGGCAGATTTGCCGCACACCACAACATCCGTATACGCAGGCGCTGATTTCTGCGGTGCCAAGCCTTGATCGCAACGCGGCGCAGACGCAGCGGATCCGCTTGCAGGGGGAAGTGCCATCGCCGCTCGCGCCGCCGGCGGGCTGTCCTTTCCATCCCCGATGTCCGATGGCCCGCGAGCAATGCCGGGTGGAGGTGCCGCGTTTGAGGCCGCTTGGCGATGGACGGGAAGCGGCCTGCCATCTATTGGGATGACGGGGTGGGCGGGGGGCCATGCGAGATTTCGCAACGCGCTTCTTGAATCTGCGGCCACCGTTTTTACAGTCCGCCTCTCTTGACCACGAGAAATGAGTGAACCATCCATGGTCCCTTCCGCCGGCAGCACGCCGGAGTGGGACATCGCGGCGGCACGGACCCTCTACAACGTTGATCGTTGGGGAGCGGGATACTTCGACATCAATGCTGCGGGCCATGTGGTGGCGAAACCGTTGCAGAATGGCGTCGAAGTCGACCTGATGTCCCTGGTGGACGAAGCAAAGGCGCGGGGTGTGAAGTTCCCGTTGCTGATCCGATTCCAGGACATCTTGCGGCACCGGGTGATTGCGTTGAACGAAGCCTTCCGGGCCTCGATCGCTGAATTCAGTTACCGCGGCATCTACCGGGGCGTGTTCCCGATCAAGGTGAACCAGCTTCGGGAGGTGGTGGAGGAGATCCTGGACGCAGGAAAGCCCTACGCGTTCGGGTTGGAGGTCGGCAGCAAGCCGGAGCTTTACGCGGGCATGGCGCTGCAGGATCAGCCGGGCAGCCTCATCATCTGCAACGGCTACAAGGATACGACGTTCATCAAGCTTGCGTTGCAGGGCATCAAGCTCGGCAAGCGCGTGATCATGGTGGTCGAGAAGCTCGAGGAGTTGCGCCAGATCATCACCGTTTCCCGTCAGGTGGGTGTGGAGCCGATGATCGGCATCCGCGCACGCCTCATGAGCAAGGGAGCGGGGAAGTGGGCCGAGAGTGGCGGAGAAAACGCGAAGTTCGGCTTGAGCACGTCCGATCTTCTGGCGGCCACGCAGATGATGAAGGACGAGGGGCTGACCCATTGCTTCAAGCTCCTGCATTTTCACATCGGTTCCCAGGTGCCCGACATCCTGACGGTGAAGAAAGCGGTGCAGGAAGCCGCCCGATTTTACGCCAAGCTCCACAAGATGGGTTTTCCTGTGGAGTTCATGGACGTCGGAGGGGGGCTGGGTGTGGATTACGACGGGTCGCGCTCGGCGTTCGATTCGTCCACGAACTACTCATTGCAGGAGTACACCAACGACATCGTTTATTACCTCGCAGACGTGTGCAACGCCGAGGGCGTGCCACATCCGGACATCGTCTCTGAATCAGGGCGGGCGCTGGTGGCGCATCACTCGGTGCTGTTGGTCGAGGTCTTCGGGTCGATCGACAAGACCCGGCAGGAGGCGAAGTTCACGTATGGTCCCGGGGATCACCGATTGGTGCGCGAGTTGACGGACATCCGGGACAACCTCCAACGCCTCAACAAGCGGGAGGCGTGGCACGATGCGCAGGAACGCAAGGAGGACGCGCACCAGATGTTCACGCTCGGCATGTTGGAACTGCCGGACAAGGCGAAGATCGAGTCGCTTTACTGGGATATCAGCCGCGCCGTGGTGGAGAGTTTCCGCGGGCAGGCGTACATCCCGGAAGAGATCAAGCACCTGGAGGACGCACTTGGAGACCAGTACCTGTGCAATTTCAGCGTGTTCCAATCGCTTCTGGATCACTGGGCGCTGGGCCAGTTGTTCCCGATCATGCCGGTGCATCGGTTGGAGGAGCGGCCGACGCGCGAGACCACCTTGGTGGACATCACCTGTGACTCGGACGGACAGATCAACAAGTTCGTCGATCTGCGCGATGTCCGGGACACGCTGCCGGTCCACGCCCTGCGTGGCGATGGCGTGCAGGAGCCTTACCTGCTCGGGTTTTTCCTGATGGGTGCCTACCAGGACATCATGGGCGACCTCCACAACCTGTTCGGGCGTGTGAACGAGGTGCACGTGTTTCTGGAGCCGGACGAACCCGCCGGGTATTACGTCGAGGAGGTCATCGAGGGCGATACCATCAGCGACTCACTCACCGAGGTGCAGTACGACGTGAACGAGTTGAAGCGCCAGATGAAGGCGCAGGTGGATGCCGCGATCAAATCCGACCGGCTGAAGCCCAGCGAGGCCATGCGCTTGCTCGACGACTACGAGCGCGGATTGAAGGACTACACGTACCTGACGATCCACTGAGAGGGGAGTCGCTGCCTTTACGCCGGAGGCGTTGGAGCCGATAGCCCCGGGTCGTGCGAAGCACGCACCCGGGGAATGGGCCCTTTTGGAATCCGCACCCCGGAGGGGTGCGAAGATTCGGGAGGCTTCAACCCCTGCCGGGATAGGTGCCCATCATGGCACTGACGACCCGGGGCTGCTTCGCACCCCGGGCTACTCGCTGTAA
>JBIKWS010000554.1:0-3589 GCA_044356195.1 Cyanophyceae cyanobacterium | reverse complement strand
GTGTCTGTGGCAGGTTTTCCCCACACTTCCCGGAAGTCATTTCTGTGCCATGAGCGAACGCAAATTGAACATCGCCGTTGTCGGCCTCGGCTTCGGTGCCGAATTCATCCCCATCTGGCAGCGGCACCCGAATACCCGGTGCTACGCCATCTGCCAGCGCAACGAGGACAAGCTGAAGACCATCGGCGACGCCTTCGGCGTGGATGTCCGGTACACGGACTTCAACGCGCTCCTCAAGGACCCGAACGTCGATGCGGTGCACATCAACTCGCCGATCCCGGATCACGGCTGGATGTCCATCGCGGCCCTGAAGGCCGGCAAGCATGTGGCCTGCACGGTGCCCATGGCGACGTCGGTGGAGGACTGCAAGAAGATCGTCGATCTCGTCAAGAAGACCGGCCTGCGGTACATGATGATGGAGACGGTCGTGTATGCGCGTGAGTTCCTCTACATCAAGGAGCTCTACGAGAAGGGTGCCTTGGGCAAGGTCCAGTTCCTCCAGGCGTCCCACCAGCAGGACATGGACGGCTGGCCCAATTACTGGCCCGGTCTTCCGCCGATGTGGTACGCGACCCATTGTGTCGGCCCCGTCGCCGGCCTGCTCAAGCTCACCGCGGAATACGTCTCCTGTTTTGGCTCCGGGACGATCCGTCCGGAATTGGTCGAGAAGTACAACTCCCCGTTCGCGGTCGAGACCACACACATCAAGTTCAAGGACTCGGACCTGAGCGCGCGCATCTATCGGTCGTTGTTCGACACCGCCCGCCAGTATCGCGAGAGCATTGACGTCTACGGTTCGAAGGCTTCCGTGGAATGGCCGCTGATCGAGCATGAACCGATGGTCCTGCATCGTGCCAAGCTTCCGGAGCCGAAGATTCCGAAGCTCGTGAAGGCTCCGGACTATGCGAAGCTGCTGCCCCGTTCGATCCGTCCGTTCACGACCAAGGGCGTGTACGACATCGGCAAGAAGACGCACCTGAGCTTCACCCAGGGCGCGGGCCACGGTGGGTCGCATCCGCATCTGGCCCACGAGTTCGCCACCGCGTTGGCCACCAATCGCGAGCCCTTCCCCAATGCGCGTGAGTCGGCCAACTGGACCTGCGTCGGCCTCTGCTCGCATGAGTCCGCTCTCCAGGGCGGCAAGATCGTGAAGCTGCCCAGCTTCACGCTCTGAAGTCCCGGCCCGTACGACGGGCCTGCCGCGCGATCAGGACATCCCTGGTCGCGCGGTCTCCGGGAGCCGGCGTCCACTGACTGCCCAACTGTTTTCAATCCGACGCCCCTCAAGCCATGCGCAAGGTCGCCCTCCTCATCGAGACCTCGAATGCCTACGCGCGTGGTTTGCTGCGGGGGGTGATCGCCTACATCCGAGAGCATCCCACGTGGTCCATCTACCTCGCCGAGCACGGTCGAGGCGACCGGCCGCCCACGTGGCTGGCCGAATGGGAGGGAGACGGAATCCTGGCCCGGGTCGAGAACGCGGCGATGGGGAAGATCCTGCGGAAGCTCAAGAGCCCGATTGTTGACCTTTCCGCGGCGCGACAACTTCCATCGATTCCCTGGTTCGAGACGGACGATGCGGCCATTGCTCAGCTGGCCGTCGAACACCTGCTGGAGCGGGGGTTCAAGAAGCTCGCCTACTGCGGGGACCCACGTTTCAACTGGTCCAAATGGCGGGGCGAACACTTCGAGCACGCGGCGCGTGCTGCGGGCGTGGAATGCTTCCACTACCATCCCGGCCTCAAGCTGCCGCGCGATCACACAGGGCAGGTCGCGGATCTCCAACGTTGGCTCGGGTTGCTTCCCCGTCCGGTTGGCATCATGGCCTGTTATGACTTTCGCGGGCAGCAGATCCTCGACGCCTGCCGCATGAGCGGGGTTGCGGTGCCCGACGAGGTGGCGGTCATCGGCGTCGACAACGATGAACTCCTGTGTGAGCTGTCCCACCCGCCCTTGTCGTCCGTCGTGCCCAACGCCCATCGCACGGGTTACGACGCGGCGGCCCTGCTGAACGCGATGATGGACGGCCGCAAGGTGGGCGGTGAAACCCATCTGATCCCGCCGGTGGGTATCGCTACCCGGCAAAGCACGGACGTGCTGGCCATCAACGACGCGGTGATCGCACGAACCGTCCGGTACATCCGGGAACACGCCTGCCGGGGCATCAACGTGCAGGACGTCCTGAAGGCGGTGCCGCAATCACGCCGTCGGCTCGAGAACCGGTTTCGCCGGTTGCTGGGGCGCACCCCGCACGACGAGATCATCCGGGTGCAGTTGAACCGGGTGAAGATGCTGCTGACCGAGACCGACCTTTCCCTCGCGCAGATCGCGGAGAAGGCGGGATTCGAGCACGTCGAGTACCTGAGCGTGGTGTTCAAGAAGGAGATTGGCCTCCCCCCGAGCCAGTATCGCGCGCAGCATCGGCGCTGAGGCGTTTGGTCAACGGGAACTCTGGAATGGCAGCGGAACGATCGTGGCGGGGAACTCCCCGGCGGCGGTGCGGAGGAGCAGTGCGGTTCCGGGGGTGTTGCACTCGCGACGGACATAGCCGAGGGCAATGAGACCGCCGGCGGCTTCGGAACGGGCGGCGCTGGTGATGTACCCGACCTCGCGACCTTCGCGGAGGAGCTTGTCACCGCGGAGCGGCAGGACGGCGAGGTCGTCCGGAAGGCGGAGGCCGCGCAGGGCCTTGGCGACCTGTCCGTAGGTGCGGATGCGGGCGATGGTTTCCTGGCCGATGTAACAGCCCTTGGAGTAACTGATGCCGCGGGCTTCGATGCCGGCTTCGGGCGCGAGGTTGGTTTCGTCGATGTCGAGGCCGAAGCGGGGGATGCCGGCTTCGAGGCGCGCGAGTTCGAGGGCTTCCCATCCGGCGAGACCGCCGGACTCATCCCGGGCGGCGGCCACGAGCTTGTCGAGGACCATGGCCTGGACGTCGAGGGGGATGAACAGGTCGAAGCCGGTGGAGCCCGTCCGGGCGTTCCGGGTGACGTAGATTTCCCCGAGGGTGGGATCCGCGAGGTGGGCGACGGCGAGATCCTGTTCGGGAAGGGTGATGCCGAGATTGAGCCGTTGGAGGACGGCGGCTGCGCGGGGGCCCTGGACGGATAGCAGGCCGTAGTAGGGGGTGACGTCCACGCATTGGACGTCGTCGGCGACGATGTAGTGGTCGAGCCGCTGGAGGAGCATCGGGGTGAGCCCGGGCTCGACGTCGACGAGGAGTTCGTTCGGGAGCGCGTAGATGAAGGCGTCGGCCTGCATCCGGCCCTTGTTGGTGACGAAGGCGGCGTAACAACCGCGCAACGGGGTGAGGGCGGTGATGTCGTTGGTGACCTGGCCGTGGAGGAGTCGGACGCGGTCGGCACCGGTGAGGCAGAAGCGGCCGCGGCTGCCGAGGTCGAGGACACCGGCCGAAGTGCGGAGGAAGGTGTGTTCGGCGGCGGGGTTGCCGTAGTGGGCGATGGTTTCGCTCCCGTTCACCTCGGTGAACCGGGCGCCCAGCGCGGCGTGGACCTCGTGCAATGGCAGCGTCATGAGCGCGGACTATGGCTCAGCGGATGCCCCAGCGGAAGGGGTCGGAATCGTCGAT
>JBIKWS010000553.1:0-3600 GCA_044356195.1 Cyanophyceae cyanobacterium | reverse complement strand
CCCGTTGGCCACGATCCAGGCCGGTCCGCTCTCTACGGTCAGCGCCATGAACTCGTCCTGTCGCGAGGCATGCACCGGAACACGGAAGGTATTGTTGGCCACCACCCGGACCGTGCCGATGGGCTCAATGGTGCCCGTGGACTCCTGATACGTACCGGCCTCGACCGTGGGCAACCCCGTGTGCGGCCCGCGATACACCCAGAGATCCTGGTGCCGGTCCTTGAACACGAACTTCTGATAGTGCCCGAAGGTGTTGGTTCCATCCGTGGCATTCCAACCGCCCGGAAGGTCTTGTTCCGCCAGGGTCGGCTCATAGTTCCGCGTGAAGGCGGCATCGCCCAAGCCCACGATCGGTTTCTGCAGGAAGGTCAGGGGCGGCGGCGGCTGCATCATCTGGCCGGCCGGAACCGGGTAATCGAACACCCAGCCCACCTCCGGCTTCTCGCGCAGCACCTTGAAGACCCCCATCGACGGACGGCCATCGAAGGCCTGGTAGGACACGAGGACGAAAGGATCGGAGGAGTAGCCCTCGCCGGCCGCGGTGATGTTGAGGTCGTCACGGGTGGCATACGGCGTCCCCCCGCTCATGACGGCGTGCTCTTCGTTCGGGTTATACCCCGGCAAGGTCCGATCGTTCTGGTGGTAGATGGTGCCCTGCGCCTCTGCCACGGTGGCGTCGATGCCACCCAGCTTGCTGGCCAGCACGATTTCCCGCGGCGCGGATGGCCAGACAATCGTGTAGCGACCGACAGCCGACGGCCACTTCGCCGCCGAGAATCCAGCGATCGTATTGCCGTTGTTCAAACCCGCCCGTTGCGAGCCGGGCCGGAACCACCAGACCTCCAGCAGGTTCCTCCCGGGGATGGCGTTGATTGGAATGATGGAGCCCTTGGCGGCGGTATCGAACCCGGCCACGAACGGGTTCTTGTAAGCACCCACGTCATACGATGTGCCCTGCTCTTCCCGGATATAGCCGGCAAGGTAGGGATCTTCGGCCAGGCTTCCCGGCTCTTGCGAAGGAGCCACGATGCGTTGGCCAACGACCACGGTCTGGTTCACCACGCGGGGAGCCTGCGAAGGGTCCGGCCACACCACCGTCGAACCGTTCCACGCGGTCAGGTTCGTCACGATCGGATTGCCCGCGTAGTTCGTGGAACGGAGGTTTCCGACGAACCACGAGAAGACGCGTTCGAAGCCCACGCTCTGCGATGAGTTGTAGCGCAGCAGCGAGCGATGGACCGGCTGATCGGCGTCCAGGACCGTCACGAAGCGGGAGTCAACGAGGATCTGCGCGCGGGGTCGATCCAGCGGATCCTGATACTCGAGGATGGGCACCAGGATCGGATTCAACTCGACCGCCGTCGCCTCCGCCTCCTTGTCGTTGGCCACCTCCGGCCGGACATACAGGCTGTACTTGGCCACGTCCGTGGGCCAACGCAGCTCGTAGCGTCCGTAGTACCGTGGCCACCGGATGCCGGCGACCCCGGTTTCCATCCAATGCACCAGGTAGTCGTTGAGGTTGAATGTCTCCCGAGTGGCGTAATAGGTCGTCTTTCCGCCCGTGGCGCTGATGTCCTGATAGGCGTAGGGTGGGAGCCCGACCTGCAGGATCGGCTCCGGATCAAGCTGGGCCAGATCGCCGTCCAGCGGAGGAACGATGCGCTCACCCAGTTCGATCCGGACATCCTCCGGGAACGGCTGCTGGATGACGTCGACGATCTCGAATCCGATTTGCCTGCGGCGCCCGTCGCCGACGGCATCGCCCAACACCTCGACGAAGACCCGCCCCTCGGCGTTGTAGGCATAGATCTGACCGATCTGCTGCTCATACCAGAGCGTTCGCAGTTCCGCCAACGGGGCGTTGGTTGATCCATCGGCCGGACTGGTCGTGCCGATGCCGCGGAACTCCGTGGGAACGGTCTTCGGGAACGCGCTGTTGTAAACGATGTTGACCGCGCCAACCCGTGCCGTGGGCACGAGGATCGGCTTGCCCGTTCCCTGAAAGCCCTTCTGGGTCCAGTACATGTTCCGCGGCTGCTTCGCCGGGGATCCCGAGACGACGTACTGCTGGGTATACAGCAGGAACACATTGGCCCCATTCGTCATGAAGCTCCTGGTGCCCGCCGCATTGACGTAGTTCGGCACCGTGCCGAGCGTGTAGGACTGGGCCTTGATCCACGTCACCGAGATGACGCCGGCCTGAACCGCATAAAGACGGCCCGCGTGGGGACTCCAGTAGGTACCCGAAGTTTCCGGCGAACCGACCTGGTAAGGCTCCGCCAGCCAATAGTCCTGAGCCGTCCCCGTGGGCAACTGGGTTCCATCTTCGCCCACGACGGGCACCGAGATGACGGAGCCGAAGCTGTAACTGCTCCGCCTCACGAAGAAGGACGACCCCATCTGCATCCGCCGCACGAAGGCCACGACCGCGCCGGAGCCATTCGTGCCCACCGGCAATCCCATCTCCGCGGCCACGGCCCCGGTCAGGGGGCTGGTTCCGGCGTTCAACCCTGCCGAATTCCGCAGCTGCGCCCACACCGGCTGGGTGCGCCCCGAAGAGCCGCCCAGCATCGACAGGGTGCTGAACTGCCCCGCCGTCGGCTGCACGTAGATGCCCGTGGACTCATTGCTGTTCGGCACCCGTCCATCCGATCCCGGCGGCGTTCCCGCCACCCTGGAGATCGGGACGCCGCGCACGCTCTGGTAGTTGGGCGTGTTCCTGGCTTCGCCAAACTCCAAGGGCAAGGCCTGGGCCAGCGCAGTGCCGCCCAGCAGCCATCCCATGGCCAGCAGGACCAGATTGCGACCGGTTTTCATAGGGTTGGACATCGATGTGACTGCCACGGATTCAGGGAAGGAGGATTCGGACTAGCGGGACGAGGCCACGGCACCCGACGCGGACCCCGTCACGGAGGCCGAACCGGCGTTCTTCGAGGCGCCTGCCTGGATGCCAGCGACGAGCTTGCGCAACTCCGCGACATCGCGTTCGAGCGATTCCACCCGGGCCGCCTTGCGCTCGAGCTCCATCACCTTCGCCTCCCGCTGCTCGACCAATTGGAGCCGGCGATCGACCTGCTGCAGGGCGCTGATCGCCGTCATGTAGACCTGCTGGTAATCGACGCTCTGGAAGTCATCGACCTGCCGTCCAATGACCCGGACCTGTTTCGGGGCACTCGTGGGACTGCTGCTCAGTTCGATGGACTTCTCGTCCGGGACATTGAGGATTTGGGCTTCCTCGGTCCTGCCATCCATCTCCAATCGCAGCCTTTCTTCCTTCTGGAAACCATGAGCCGCTGCGAAGCGGACGATCAGGGGCGACTGTGGCCCATCCTTCGCCACGGAGACAGCGTCCTGGGCTGGAACCGGGATGATGTTGCGGCCGGTGGAAACGGCATTTGGAAGGACCTCACCGAGTTCCTGCGCAATGACACCCTTGATGGGGCGTTGCCCTCCGGCCCCTCCGAATTTCATCGTGTAATCCGTGACGCGGATCTTCCGGAGGTTCTCCAGATCCTTGGAGTTTTCAGACATCCCAATCACATCCTTCACCCGCCGGTCAGACTGCTGAATGAACTGCGAAGCGCCAATAGCCGACGTGGC
>JBIKWS010000552.1:0-3601 GCA_044356195.1 Cyanophyceae cyanobacterium | reverse complement strand
GGAGTCTACCTCGGCGATCCGACGTGGGGTGAAACGAAGGAGTCTGCCGTGAAGAGTCCCTCGGAGATGATCTCGTTCGGCGACAGCAACTGGGATCTCAAGAAGAAGGGCGACCGCGATTGGAGCGGCTTCATCGGCATGTATGAGGAACGTCAGTGGCCGCTGGAACTCCACGCCAACCGGGCTTCGCTCGTCTTCTGCGACGGCCACGTCGAGGCGAAGAAGCGGATCGATTTCATCGGCCAGCTCAACAGGGACGCCGGCCGCCGCAAGCAGGTCGCCCGCCTCTGGAACCGGGACAACGAGCCGCACTTCGAATGAGCATACGTCTGGATGCTGGTGAAACGTCTGTAATCCCCACGGACCATTCCGGTGGAACCGGAGCATGGACGGAATGTCGTTTTGCAGTCGGGGGTTTGGGTGGTGGGTGATGATGCTCGCGATCTGCCTGGGTTGGACCGGGAGGCTCGGGGCCTCGGACTGCATGCAATGGGTCCGGAGGGAGGATGTGGGTTCGCCGGGCGTCCAGCATCGACACTGCATGGCGTTCAGTGAGACGCGCGGGACTGTTGTGCTGTACTCCGCCGACGAAAGCTCGGACCTGTGGGAGTACGACGGCCGGGCCTGGCAACGGGTGGAAACGACCGGGGCACGCCCGCCGGCGCGTCTCGATGCCGGACTGCTGGGAACCCGCGGACTGGAGCACGGGGGCGTGCTGCTCGTCGCCGGCTACTCCCGCACGCCGATCGGTGACGACGACGAGCATCGCCTCGATGACTTCTGGCATTTCGATTTCGACGGACCGTTCGTCCCCGGCGTGCCGTCCCGGGGTCGTTGGCGGACGAACGGTCGCCTGTCCGGTGCAGCCACACCCGGCCAGACGCCGCAGATCACGGCCCGCCACTTCGAGGAAGCGCCCCGGGCCAACGTGCGCGTAGTGTCCGGGCCCGACGGCCCGCTTGTCTTCGGCGGGATGCCGAGAATCCGCGTCCGAAGCGGCGGCGGTGCGGTCGACGAGACGTTCGACGGACCGGCCCACTTCGTCCACCGGCTGGAAGGCGGGATTTCGATCCCGACCTTCATCGGCGCCCTCGCCGCCACCGAGATGGCCGTCGCCCACGACACCCGACGCGAACGGGTCCTGCATCATGGAGGCGTGCGCTTCCTCGATCACGACCGCGCGCCCTATGTCGAAACGGAATCCGACCTCCGTGTCTATTCCGAGAACCCCCTCCGACGCCAGTTCCTCACCAACCTGCCGCCGCGCTTCGGCCATCGCATGGTCTACGACCCACGGCGCGACCGGCTGGTCGTCTTTGGCGGGAGCGTCCTGACCGACGGCGGTTCGTCGCCTTCGAAGTGGAACTCCCAACTCGTGGATGCCCGCCGTTTCTTCGAGGTCGAACTGGCCGGCAACACCATCCAGGACCCCGTCACCGACGCCATCCCCGCCGCCCGCTGGGGTCATGACATGGTTTACGACTCGCGGCGCGGCGTGGTGGTGCTGTGCGGCGGATGGAACGGGATTCCGTCGTCGCTCGATTCGATGCCGCGCGAGACGTGGGAGTACCGGGTGCGGCTCTTCGAGTTCCTGGAACAACCGCGGACGAACGTCGTCGTCTGCGGCGGCAATCCATTCGAACTCTCGGTGCGGGTCCTGTCCCATGCCACGCCGAAGTACCAGTGGTATCTCGGAAACGACTCCATCCGCGGTGAGACCAACCGGACGCTGGTGCGCACGTCCGCCACGGCGCAGGACGAGGGCGTCTACCGATGCGAGGCCACCGACGCCTGCGGCAACCAACTCGTGAGCGAGTTGTCGATCGTCGAAGTTCACTTTCCGCCGTTTGCCTTGGCCGGCGCGCCTTCGATGGCGGTCTGCCCCGGTGAGACGGCGTCCACGACCTTCGGCGTCCTCTCGTCGACCCTCCTCACGGTCACGTGGTTCCGATTCGATCCCGACGCCAACGGAGATCCGTCGAACAACGGTATGGTCCGCGTCCCCAGTGCCACCGAGCTGGGCATTCCCGGGACGTGGGACTGGGACCTCGTCCTGCCCGACATGCAGCCCGCACAGAACGGATTCTACCGCGCCCGCGCGGTGAACCTGTGCGGCGAGACCTGGAGTGATGTCGCGATGCTGACCGCCGGTGCCTGGATCCGCGCCCACCCGCAATCGATCACCAACCGCGTCTGCACTCCGCAATCCCTGCGCGTCGTCGCCGCCGGAAAGGGCGAACTGAAGTACCAGTGGCGTCGGAATGGGTTGCCGCTCGAATCCGACACCCGCGTCGTCGGAACCCGGAACCCCGTCCTGTTCTTCTCCACGCTGCGTTACCTCGATGACGGCGCCTACGACTGCGTCGTGTCCGACAGCTGCACCACGGTCACGTCCCGCGTCGCCCAGGTGACCATCGAACCCAACCCGCCCTTCGTGCGCGTCGAGACGAACGGCCCCGCCGCCCGCATGCGCCACGCCATGGCCTACGACAGCGTCCGCGGCGTGACGGTGCTGTTCGGTGGTGTCGGAAGCGGAGGAACGGTCTCCGAGGTCTACCGTAACGACACGTGGGAGTACGACGGCCAGGTCTGGACGCGACGCCTGACAACCCGCGCGCCCAATGGCAGGACGGATTTCGGCATGGCCTTTGATCGCGATCGCGGTCGCGTCGTGCTGTTCGGCGGCTTCACCCACAACGGCGTCAACGGCAACCTTCGCAGCGGGGAAACGTGGGAGTACGACGGACGCGACTGGACGTTGCGCACGCCCACCAATGCCCCCTTGCCGCGCGCCTACCCGACGCTGTTCTACGATCCGGTCCGCAAGGTCACGATGCTCTACGGCGGCGATTCCGAGGATCCCGTCAACCCACGCGCCGGCGACCTCTGGGCCTGGGATGGGACCAACTGGGTCCAACGCGTCGTCGAAGGGGAACGCCCGCGGTTCGGATCCTACGGGAGCCCGGCACGTCCACAGATGGTGTGGGATGAAGCGCGCGGCTATGCCGTGCTGCCACCGACATCCCTGAACCAGGGTGGCATCGATGACTGGGCCACCTGGCTCTGGGACGGCGTCCGATGGTCGCGTCGGGCCTATACGTTCGCAGGCTTCGGGGTGACGCCGTCGACCGCCGGCTCAGGCATGGGGATGGTCTATGACACCTATCGCCGCGAGGTGGTCTACTGGGGCGGCGACGGAAGCGATCAGTCGCGCCTCTGGCGGTGGACCGGCGAGATCTGGCGACGCGACGACATCTCCGAGGACGTCGGCTTCGAGCTCAACATGGCCGCGGCCTACGACGTCCGACGCGGTTCGATCGTGCAGTTCGGCGGGCAGTACTCGGGTCCGGACCCGGCCGCCCGCGGATTGTCGGCAAGGACATGGGAACGGGTGCTGGCGGACGCACCGGTGATCCTTCGCGAACCTGTCGTGCATCGGCCGGCATCACCGGACCGACTGCTGGTCCGCCTCGTCGCCGCCGGTGCAGGACCGATCACCTACGAGTGGCAACGCGACCAGGTCCCGCTCACCGAAGGCGGGGTGTACACCGGCACGAAGACCGCGATCCTCTCCGTGGATCCATCGCTGGCTTCCGACGCG